>JBEILF010000060.1:0-13381 GCA_040379385.1 Burkholderiales bacterium
CGATGTTGTTCGATTGGTCACCGCCCACGCAACAACGGCCCCTGCATCCAATCTCGCCGCGTTAAACCATGCGATAGAAAAACACTTTGCGGGTAAACGCAACGTGCAGCAGATCATCACCTCGCTGTTGGGCGAAACCGAGCCCTCTGAGGCCGATTGGGCGCAGAAAACAGCGGCAGATTTGTTGAAGCGTTCGCCAACGCTGCTGGAAGTGACCAAGCAGCAGCTTGAGGCTGGGCTTAAGCTGTCTGTGGCCGATTGTTTGCGGCTCGAACTTGGCATGATGTACCGCGCCTTTGAACACCCCGACGTAGTGGAAGGTATTCGAGCACTGGCCATCGATAAGGATAACCAGCCGCGTTGGCAGCCTGCCACGCTGGCCGAGGTAAGTGGTGACATGGTCGAATCGTTCTTTGCACCACGTTGGTCGCCAGCACAACATCCACTGGCAAGACTCGAAAAACATTTTGGGTAAGCCATGAAACTTGTCACTTATCAGATGCTCAACACTCATGAACTCCGAACCGGGATCTGGCTGAGCAAATACGAGGTGATCGACGTGGCCACCGAAGCCGCCGCTCGCCAATCGCGGCTCAACGTAACAACGATGCTCGACATCATTGACGGCGGTGCCGAAACACTTGCACTGCTGGCAGAAATCAACGGCTCACCGAAGACCACACCCATTCTATTGAACAGTGCGCTGTTAAAAGCACCCATCCCACGGCCGCGCAAGAATGTATTTTGCGTCGGCTGGAACTACCTGGACCATTTTTCGGAAGGTGCCGCGTCGATGCAAGACTCGCGTGAGTTACCAAAGTGGCCGGTGTTTTTTTCCAAAGCGCCGACAGCGGTCACCGGCCCCTTTGATGCAATTCCCTTTGACGCCAATGTCTCGACCCAACTGGATTGGGAAGTCGAGCTGGGGGTGGTGTTGGGCAAGACCGGCAAAAACATTGCTGAAGCCGATGCAATGTCGTACGTATTTGGCTACACCGTGATCAACGACGTCACGTGGCGCGATATTCAGCGTCGTCACGGCGGACAGTGGGACAAAGGCAAATCGCTCGACGGAACCTGTCCGATGGGGCCTTGTATCGTCACCGCTGATGCGCTTGATCCCAATGACCTACACGTTGAATGTCGAGTATCGAACATCGTCAAACAGCAATCTAACACCAAACATCTTTACTTCAAGATACCGCGCCTAATCCATGATCTTTCGCTTGGGCAGACGCTTGAGGCCGGCGATATCATTTCAACCGGTACGCCCGAAGGTGTCGGGTTCGCGCGCAAGCCGCCGGAGTGGATGCAGCCTGGTGACCTGCTGGAAACCGAAATTCGAGGTATTGGTGTGATGCGAAACCCGATTGGAGTCGAACCATGACGTGTTTTTGCGCATCATCAATCAGCGGGCAAGCGGCGTGAAGGTCACCGCAACCGATCGCAAATACACTTCGCTATAGGCCTCGAAACCTGAGTCAATGCCGACGTGCAGCCAGATGCCACCTTGCGCATCGGCCTGAGTTTGCAGCACCGCAGGAGGCTCTAATGTCTTGGCGGCGAATTGGCGCTGCATGCAGGTGCTGACCGCGTTACCGATATGCCCTAGCACCTGCGATTGAGAGCCGCCCACCGTCTGGTTGCCGCGGTCAAGGTTGACGCGGAAATACCCGTTACCGTTGAGTTGCGTCATCGGCTCTTGCGCGGTGGCACCCGCATGGACCGTCACCCCTTCGCCGGGCGCACCGCCCACGCCGGCGCAGCCTGAGGGAGCGCTGGTCAGAAAATCTGCCGCAAAGTCCACGCGGTAGCTCTGCTGCGGCTTGAGGCCGGTCAGCCGACACTTCGTATAGATAAACAAATCATCGCTGCGGTTAGTACCCGAAAGCCGCCAGCCCTGCCCCTGAAATGGCGCAGGCGCAGACGCCATTGCCGAAATCGTATCGGGCGGCGCAGTGGCAACGGTGTAGTCGGCGTCAGCGCCAGTGCAAACCGGACTACTGGAGAAATCCACCACACGCTTAACCACGGGAACGGGTGAACCGCCCTCGCCGCCGCTACCACCACCGCCACAAGCCGATAAGGCGGCGCTTAGGCTAATGCATACAAAGACGAGTGAACTCCGTGCTCTTGTTGCCGGGAAGCCAATAAATGTGATGGACATAACGAGGTGTACCTCATGCAGGGTAAATACCGCCAAATAAGGAATCAGTAATCAGCAAAGCAAAAGCCGCTTCGTGATTCACCAACCGGCTTATGCTGATACTTTTTGGTCGGAGCGACAAGATTCGAACTTGCGACCCCTTGCACCCCATGCATGTGCGCTACCAGTCTGCGCCACGCTCCGACCGAAGGCGATTATAACGGCTAGCCTGAGCATTTCATGGGGGCGCGTTCGAAGGCGGGTGAGCGGGTGAGCGATTGTTTGCCTGACCGACTACAGTACCGCGAGCCGTGTTTGCCAAATGCGTTCGGTAGGAAAGCGCGTGTTTATCAACTGCGTGTCAACTGCAGTGGCAAACACGTTGCCGACCAATCACCCGAGAGCGAACGTGCAGGCTGCATCCACGGCAAATGAGGAACGCGCCAAAGAAACGAGGCTGGCTAGTTTCGGCTCGTTATGGTTGGCGACACCGGTGTCGGCGTTGCTGCTCTCAACTGCGCCGTGGGTAAGACAATGCTCGCGCCGCTGACTAACGAGACAAACTGCAAACAGTTGATGGTCTTGGCACCCGCGTTAGCAAACTTGACTGAAAAGCAATGCTGATGTCTTTACCGAAGGTGCGACATAACATCCACATCCATTTGCAACAACAAATCAATCTGGTCGATAAACACCCAGTTCTCCCGCAGTAACGTGCCCTCCCGCCGCCAAAAATCCATCACACGCATCGTGATGCGCCGATTTGTCGCCGGATGCCCAAGCCATGGTCCTAGATGTGTGGCGTTAATAGACGGCCAGCCGCACGATCCAACATAGGCACCATCACCGATACGTGCTTTATGATTGCCGCCAATCCGATCTGGGAACGCTTGCAAAAATGCGCGTTGGTGAACATCCTGAAAACCCTTTAGCCGACGACTAGTGCCAATTGCCGCCGGGCCGTACCACATCATGTCAGGGTGCCAGAAACGCTCCATGCCCATACTCTCAAGCGATTTTTGATCGTATTGCATCAAACCGGCAATCATGGCTTCGACTAGCCTAAGACTTTGCTCGCTTTCGCTGGGTGCAGCCGTTTCCAGCGTGACGCCATCACGCGTGGCGGGGCCTGGAACGCGGTCTGCGACGCCACGCCCAACTGGGAGCTCCCTCGGCCAACATCCGGCCTGGCGCATCACGTCAAGCAGGTCGAGAATCACGTAGACCTCACGAACCTTGCCTGCTTCGATCCTGCTGAATTCACCATAGCGGATGTTTAGTACACCACCGGTGGCCGGGATTCCGAGCCAGTCGCTCGTAAACGTGCCCGTATAGTGGCCGGTTGCACCAATCCAGTCACCACCTTTGAAACTATTCGCAATGACAATGTCATCGCGCCGCTCTAGGTCTGGCATGGCGGCCAGCAAGGGTGACCAAAAACTGGCTATTAACGTGTCAGACCCGTGGAGGTCGTTAATCGGATGCGGCCCATACCAGTCCACATCTTCGCTGTAAACATCTCGAATTGCATGCAACTTCTCTTCGGGTGCTTGCGCGTCTAGGCCCGCGAGCAACGCGAGATAAGTTCTTTTCTGATCAGATGGCGTAATCATTGCAAGATCATGAATGCTAAGTGGAAAGTAAAAGGCCGTCGCCCGGTTAGAGAGACGGCCTTGAGCTGCAATACAAAGGTAGAGGGCTTTAAATTCTAGAAGGACTTGAAATTATAGTTAAGACGTAAACCGAATGTGCGCGGCGGAGCGGAGCTGACCTGTAGCGCACCACCTCCACCCCAAACGAAGCGGTTAATGGTTTCTTTGTCCGTCACATTGTCGACATACAACAGCGCATTGAAATTCCGGTTGATTTCCCAGTTCACCTTCAAGTCGAACTTGGTATATGCGCCCTGCTTTTCGATTTCGGCGTTGGTTGGCTGGCCATAGAAGCCGCCATTAAAGTTGGCGACCACCATTGGCGTGACGCGACCCCCGTTAGGCGTATCGAATTCATATGCGGCCGAGATCGAACCTTGGTAGCGTGACGCATACGGCACACGCTTACCTGTCAGATCACAACCGAAAGCAACCGCCGGCTGACCGGCACCACCGGTGCCTGGAAGTACGCCGCAGGAGTAACCTGGCGCAAACACACGGCGCTGACCAGGCGGAGCGATAAGTACACCATTGACCGTCGTCCCCGCAACGTTCGAGGCATCGGTCACCAAAATAGAGGTGCCGAACGGCAGGGCAACGTCCGGGAAGCTGGTGTACTTTGCATCAAGCAGTGACAATCCGGCGGTCACGGATAGACGCTCAATACCGCGCCACTCGACTTCCACTTCAACACCTTCGGCTTTTGCTTTAGCGGCGTTGAAGATCGTCGAAATTGTGGTTGCACCCACGGGCACTTGGCGCTGCTCTTGCAGATTGGTGTACTTGTTGCTGAAGGCGGCTACGTTGATTTGGAGCGTGTTGTCGAAGAAGCGGTTTTTGGAGCCGATTTCGACAGCTTTCACTTCCTCTGGCAAGAATGTCCGGACTTGCTCAAGGGCTTGGCCTGAGTTGAAACCGCCTGAGCGGAAGCCGGTTGAGTACGCCACATAGAGCAGGTTTTGCTTGGACAACTTATAGTCCGCTGCAAAACGACCTGTCGATTTCTTGAAAGTCTTTTGGTCGTATGTACCACCGAGCAGAATACTTGGGTTAGCGGGATCACAATAGAACCCCGGACCACGTACTGGATTACAGTTTGATGTTCCCGCTGCTCCGTATGCAGAGGTCGGCGGCGCAGGCGTCGCTAGCGTGATCAAGTTGCCATCGGGTTGTCCGGCCGCATTGCGAGGTAGCACGGCATTGGCATTAGCGAAGCGGAAGTCTTTTTTGTCTTCGGTAGTGCGGCCGCCCAACGTGAACGTGAGTTGATTAGTCGCTTTCCAGGAAAATTGTGCATAAAAAGCGTTCGATTCAGTTTCAGCAAACGGGTCGTCGAAGAAGCCAGCGCCGTTTTGCGGCAATGACAGCGGGGCCGCAATGGCGGCGGAGCGAACTGTGCGAGGCAACTGCTGGTTGATGAAGGTACCGCGTAACTTGTCTTTGAAGTAGTAATAGCCCGCAACGTAGCCCAGCGGCCCCTTACCCTCAGAAATCAGCTGCAATTCTTGAGTGATAGTCTTCGCCGTGGTGCGCTGATAGTCAATGGCGATGGTCGACGCTGAGAAGTCGCCATCGGATGTGCGCTCGGCTTTAAAGTCGGTGTAACCCGTGATTGAGCGCAATGAAAAGGCGTCCATGCGATAGCTCATATCGAGCGAAGCGCTGGTATCTTTTAACTTCAGGAAGCTTTGGTAGTCCGTATCGACGCGATAACCGTCTCCTGCGCGATAGAGTGGAATGCCAAGATCGACACCTGAGCCGACCGCGTTAGCGCCGGCTCCAGCTCCCGCACCCACCGTACGAACGCAATCGTTGACGCCATCGCGGTTACCGGCGCGGACGTTCATCCGCAACTCTGTCGTGTTGAACAGTTGTTGGCAGGACGCCGGGTCGTAGTAGGTGCCTTTTTGTTTGTAGCCAAACGCTGAGCCGCCATTACCACCTTGGTCAGTCGCCTCGACGCGTAGAACGGCATCGAATTGCGCGTTCGGCTTGAAGCGCAGCGCGACGCGGCCAAACTTTAGGTCTTGGTCAAACAAATCTGCCGAGGAGTTGAAATCATTCTTTACATAGCCGTCTGCACGGTCTACGGCACCAGCGAATCTCACCGCCCACATCTCATTAAGCGGGATGTTGATAACACCTTCAGTGCGTACACGATTGAACGCACCGCCTAACAAACTCACGCTGCCCTCAAATTTTTTAAGATCGGGCGCGTTGGTGACAATCGAAATATTACCGCCGAAGGTGTTTCGACCGTAGAGCGTCCCCTGTGGCCCACGTTGGATTTCTACCCGATCGACGTCAATGAAACTCGCTAATGCCTGCTGGGCCCGGGATTTGTAAATACCATCGACAAAAAACCCGATTGTTGTGTCACCGTTGATCGCAACGTTTTCTGTCCGCACGCCGCGAATGGCGGGGCGCGCATCCGTACCTGAGCGACCAAACGTGAATCCTGGCGACATCGACTCCATCTGCGACAGGTCCGTGATATTGCGCTCTGCGAGCTGGTCTCCGCCAACAGCCGAAACGGAAACCGGAACCTCTTGGGGATTTTCTGCCCGACGCTGCGCGGTGACAGTAATGGTCTCGATTCCGGCTGCTTTCGGCGCGCTCTGAGCGGCCGGCGCTTGTGCAAAAGTTACGCCACTCATGGTGCCAGCCGCACCAATGGCAACTGCGACTTGGACTGCGAGCGTTTTACGTGGGGATTGTTTCATCCGTGCCTCCAAAGAAAATTGTTGTGGGTGCAACGGAAACGCCCCACTGGGTTGGCAACATGATCCGGAAAGTGCGGAACAGTCGCAACACCATGAAGCGAATCCGTACTTCGCATGCAAAAAACGATTGAGACGTTATCGACACGGTTGGAGGCATATATTTGGCGCAGAAATGCTCTTCTCATCTTCCTGTCACATTTAATTTAGCAGACATTTGCATTCGCAGTCTATTTTTTTGCTGATTTTCAGCCACTGTTGCGAAATTGCCTCCTTGAGGCAGGCCTTTGATGGTGATTCTCGTCTGAAAGGAATTGGCTTTCGCGGCTTGTTTCGCCAAATTCGTTGACAGCGCATGCAGGTTCTAGCTGTATTGTAGCGGCCAGTTTTTGTTTTCATCTATACTGCCTCGCATCGATCTCGCCAATTGGAAGACTGCTGTGAAGCGCAGCAACTCAACGCCTAAACCACCACAATCGTCGCCGCAAGCGCGGAAAAAAGCGAGCGCGTCAACGCGCAAATTACCACCCGCGGGCGCTGATCAAAACGCCGTTCGGCCCCCGCATGTCACTTCCTATGACGTCGCACTCAGGGCTGGCGTATCCCAATCGGCGGTGTCGCGTTGTTTCAAGCCGGGGGCCAGCGTTTCAGATGCGATGCGCCTACGGGTAATGAAAGCCGCCGACGAATTGGCCTATACGCCAAACGCCATCGCGCGTAGTTTGATCACGCGTCGCTCAAACTTAGTTGCGGTGCTAATTTCGAATCTGACCAATCTCTATTACCCGGAGGTGTTGTCCGAGCTCAGCCAGCAGTTTGCGCGCCAGGGCTTACGTGTGTTGCTGTTTACTTTGCCGCACGAGGGGGATGTAGATAAGATGGTCGCGCAAGTGTGGGAATACCAGGTCGACGGCGTCATCGCGGCCGCACGCTTGAATCCAAAACAGGTTGCGGAATTTGAGCGCCGCCATATCCCGTTTGTATTGTTCAACCGAACACTACGGGAACGAGCAGTGAATGCAGTTGTTTGCGACCAGATTGAGGGGGCCCGTATGCTCGTGTCCCGCTTGGCGGGGGCCGGACACAAACGCTTCGCGATTATCAGCGGCCCCAAAGATTCTGTGGTGGGGCAAGAGCGAACGCGCGGAACGCGGGAGAAAATTGCGGAACTTGGTCTGGCTGAGCCGCTGGTGGTGCAAGGCAATTACGACTACGAAAGCGGGGCGCGCGGCTTACGGCAAATACTTCAACACCGCGGGCGGCACACCGATGCCATCATCTGTGGCAACGATGTTATGGCAATTGGTTGCGTGGATACCGCCAGACACGAGTTCGGCATCGACGTACCTTCTAAGCTGTTAGTGGCGGGCTTCGACGGCGTGGAGCCGTCGACATGGTTAAGTTATAACTTGACTACGCTGCGACAGCCGGTGCAGCAAATGGCGCAGGCGGCAGCCGAAATGGTGACATCGATCATTAACAACCCCTCGGCTGCGCCTGAAAAGCGAGTGTTTGCGGCTCAGTTTATTGAGGGTGGTACCGCAAGGCTCGGCAAGATCACAGACTAACTGGAGATAAATTTGAACCGTATATTGACGACGCACGTTGGCAGCCTCCCTCGTTCGGAGCGGGTCGCCGAACTCATCTTTGCCCACGAGCTGGGGAGCGACTACGACCCAGCGGAGTGCGAGGCCACGATGGCAGATGCGGTCGGCACGGTGGTCAAACGACAGGTAGAGAGCGGCGTCGATCTGGTGAGCGACGGTGAACAATCGAAGATTAGTTACGCCACCTATATAAAAGATCGCATCACTGGATTCGATGGCGACAGTCCGCGGCGAACACCAAAAGACTTGGAATTGTTTCCTTCGTTCATGAAGCGTCTCGCCTCTTCTGGTGGCACCCCTAGTTATCGTCGGCCGCGTTGCGTTGGTCCGATTGCTCCCAAAACGCTGGAACCGCTAGCGGCTGACATCAAACACTTCCGCACCGCGATCCAAGCCACACCGCCGACCGGAACCTTTATGAACGCCGCCTCGCCAGGCGTCATCGCACTGTTCCAGCCGAACGAGTATTACCCGTCCCATGAGGCGTATTTGGAAGCCTTGGCGGAGGCAATGCGTCCAGAGTATGAGGCGATCGTGGCCGCTGGATTGACGCTGCAGCTCGACTGCCCGGACTTAGGTCTAGGCCGACACATGATGTTCAAAGATAAGACGGAGCAAGAATACATTGTTCTTGCGCATCTACACGTGGACGCCATGAATCACGCCCTGCGTAACATCCCTGCGGAGAAGGTGCGGATGCACATTTGCTGGGGCAACTACGAGGGCCCACATCACTGCGATGCGCCGATGGACGTGGTGCTGCCGATTGCGCTGCGGGCGAAACCGCAGGCGTTACTATTCGAGTCTGCCAATCCGCGCCACGCACACGAGTGGACGGTGTTTCGTGACAGCAAAATTCCAGACGACAAAATTCTCGTACCCGGCGTACTTGACTCGGTGACCAACTTTATCGAGCACCCATTGTTGGTGGCGGAACGGATTACGCGTTTTGCCGACATCGTTGGGCGGGATCGGGTCATTGCCGGAACAGATTGCGGGTTCTCGACCTTTGCCGGCTTTGGCAACGTTGACGCGGAGATCGTCTACGCCAAGTTAAGCGCGCTTGCCGAGGGTGCGGCAATCGCCAGCAAACGCTTGTGGGGGTAGGCGGCATGAGCCGGATAAGTCGAATCGAGTCGTTTCGTACACGTTTGCGGCAACGCGAGGCGATGATGGGGACGTTTCTCAAAACGCCCTCTTCGATCACCTGTGAGGTGTTGGGCTTGTCGCCGCTACATTGTGTTTGTATCGACGCGGAGCACGCACCCTTCGGCCGGCTCGAGCTTGACCAGTCTATCGCCGCACTGCGCGCGGCCGATATGCCATCACTGGTCCGTATTCAGTCGAGCAACGCGGGAGAGATTCTTAGCGCGCTGGACTGTGGCGCCACCGGCGTGGTGTTACCGCATGTGGTCTCAGGTGAACAGGCGCGTGAACTTGTGCAGGTGTCGCACTACGGACCAGGTGGTCGAGGCTACGCGGGTTCCAGTCGTGCCGCGCGCTACACCAATAAACCGATGTCCGAGCATATCGCACATAGCGCGGCAACGACGACGCTGGTGGCGCAAATCGAAGACGCCGAGGCACTCGGCAATCTAGATGCGATTGCTTCGGTAGACGGGCTCGATTGTTTGTTCATCGGTCGCATGGATCTCACCGTTTCACTTGGTGCCGCAAGTCCGCTGGATCGTGTCGTCATCGACGCCGTCGAGCAGATTTGCGCAGCCGGGCAGCGTCACGGTAAAACCGTAGGTATGTTTTTTCCGCCAGCTGAGGACTGCGCACGCTGGCAGAAAGTGGGCGCAACGTTTTTTATGTTGGCCTCAGATCAGCAATTTATTCTCGATGGTGCCCGCACGCTAGCGGGCAAACTCGCGCCGCCAACGTGACGACGAGAGGTTGTGAAAGTCGTTTCTGAGCGTGCCCTTTCACGCAAAAAGCCCTGAAAACGCCCGCCTGCTGGAAACTTTGCCAAACACTATGTGTTCGACGAGCCACCCAGAACTTGCATCCATAACGCGATCTCATCGATCAACACCCACTCGCGCAGCACACGCCCGCGCCAGAATTCGACATGGTTAATACCCATGATCTCGACGCGATTGCCAGTTGCTACTCCAAACGATGCGTCGGCGCTGCCTCCAGTGTGTTTTGTCGTTGCTCGCCAGCGTATCGCCACTCGATCGGCGCGGCCACCGCCACGTTGCGCCGCTAGATGCTCAACCGCAAAATTTTCCACGCTGAAAGTCGTAAACAACGTCTGCCAGTATTGGCCCACCTCGGCATGGCCATAACGCGTCGAGCCGCCTGGTCCAAGATGATGCACCGCATCGTCGTAGGTTCGGGAGACAAGTGCGTGGTCGGGCGCACCTCCGGTACCCGTGGCACTAGCGCCCAAGAATGCGGCATAACCCAAGGCTAACGGATCTTGGCTCAAGTGTGAAACATAGCCCGCGAGCGGTGGCGGCGCGATGGATTTTGTCCAGCCGCCGCTGTCATCTAACCAACGCTTCGCCAGCTGCCTCGGCGCAATCCCAATTTGGATCGCAATGGCCGATTGATCACGTACCAGCCATTCGTGCACGATGCGATTGTCTTTACACACGCAGTCTGCAATCGTGCGTACGTGGATGGGTTTGCCAGTTGCACGACCAAAATTGCCATCGCCAAGATGGGTCATGGTCGAAATGATGCGATGCGAACTCAGGAACCCTCCCGTTGATTCGCCGGATTGAATGATGTCTTCAGCAAGCAAGCGACGATCAGGAAACTGTTTCAGCGTGGCCTCAGTGCTGTTGATGACGCTATCGACACTCGTCGATACCGATGAAGGTGTTTCCACCGGGCATGGATCGCTGTAGTAGCGGCGAATGTCAGCGATACGCCGTCCTTCCCAAATACGCTCGGTAATGACGCGGATGTAGTGGTCGAGGTCGCGAAATTCAGCGTCAAAGCCCGCCATCGCCCCGTTCCCGTTGTGTTGTTTGTCGATCGTCATGAGCTAGTTAGTCCTTTGGAGTCGCGTCGCGCTGGCGTCCCGCTTGTTTGGCGCCTATTAGCGCAAGAGAATGCAAGATGGTTAACAAATCATGCAAATGAGGATACCGCTGGTGGGGTGAATGGATGGTATTGCATCACCCGCCGACAAAAGCGCATCAATATAAGACTATATTCAATACTGCGTATTCAAGCTATAACGCTTCTTTAACCATAGAAAAAAACACACAATTCTCGCCCACCACGGCAGTCAATCCGATAATCGTTTGCATTCGCAGTACAAATTAAGTCAAAATGGTAGCAAGGCTTATCGTTTAATTGTCTGGCTCCCTTATCTGTCTGGCAATTTCTGAAACCGGGAACGCGAATGATCCAAATTCTTAAGCATGGCAAACCAGCGACACAAAAGGCAGAAATCGATGCGGGTGTTCGCGCCACAGTAGAGGCGATTCTGGCGGATATCGATACACGCGGCGATGCCGCAGTCCGTGAGTATTCGGCCAAGTTCGACAAATGGTCCCCGCCGTCGTTGCGGCTGACTCCTGGCGAGATCGAAGATTGTATTAACAGCCTACCCAAACAAGCTATTGATGACATCAAGTTTGCCCAAGCGCAGATCAAACGATTTGCGCAGGTGCAGATGTTGTCCATGCGTGATGTGGAAGTTGAAACTTTGCCGGGGGTCATCCTCGGCCACAAGAATATCCCGATGCGATCTGTCGGCTGTTACGTGCCGGGTGGAAAATATCCCCTGCTCGCGTCAGCCCACATGGGTGTGTTGACGGCCAAGGTGGCTGGTGTAAAGCGTGTCATTGCCTGCGCCCCACCCTATGAAGGTAAACCCGCCGCCGCCATCGTCGCAGCAATGGCGCTGGCTGGAGCGGATGAGATTTATGTTGTCGGCGGCGTGCAGGCGGTGGCGATGATGGCACTGGGCACCGAGAACGTGGCTCCAGTGGATATGTTGGTAGGCCCCGGCAATGCCTACGTGGCAGAGGCAAAACGCCAGCTGTACGGACGTGTGGGTATCGATTTGTTTGCCGGACCAACAGAAACCATGGTCATCTGCGACGACACCGTCGATGCGGAATTGGTTGCGGTCGATCTGCTTGGTCAAGCCGAACACGGACCGAACTCACCAGCCGTCTGCATTACCACCAGCAAAAAAATTGCCGCCGAATTGCCCGCGCAAATCGAAAGCGTACTCAAACGTCTTGCGACCCGCAATGTTGCCAGCGTCGCGTGGCGCGATTACGGCCAGATTATCTTGTGTGAAACGGATCAAGAGATGCTCGAAGAAGCCGAACGGATTTGTTCTGAACACGTACAAGTGATGACCAAAAATCCCGATTGGTTCCTCGAACGTATGAGCAACTACGGCGCGCTCTTTCTTGGCCATCGCACCAATGTTTCCTACGGCGATAAAGTGATCGGCACCAACCACACACTGCCAACGAATCGCGCTGGCCGGTACACCGGCGGCCTGTGGGTCGGCAAGTTCATCAAAACCCATACCTATCAACGCGTTTTAACCGATGAGGCCTCAGTGATGATCGGTGAGTACTGCTCCAGGCTCTGTGCACTGGAACATTTTGCGGGCCACCAAGAGCAAGCTGATATCCGTGTTCGTCGTCTTTCGCCCGGCACCGATACTTATGCCTGAACTAACGCCGAATGCGCGGGGCAAACTTGCGGGTAAGGTGGCGCTGGTGACTGGCGGCGCAGGTGGCTTGGGGTCGGCTATTTGTCTGGCATTGGCCAACGAAGGGGCCAGCGTGGTGATTGGGTATCATCGTTCGTACGCTGCTGCAAAGACGCTCGCCGCGAATTTGCCAACGGAAGGGGCGACACACATAGCCTTAGCCTCGCCGGTGACTGATAGCGCGGCCCTGATCACACTCGCCGACGAGATAGATCATCGCTATGGACGATTAGATGTGCTTGTTAACTGTGCTGGCACTACACGCTTTGTGCCGCACCCCGAGCTAGACCAGCTAGATGACCAACTCATTGACGATATTTTGGCGACCAATATCCGTGGCCCGATTGCGATGGTACGCGCGATGAAGACACTGCTGCAGCGCCATGCGGATGGTCTCGTCGTCAACATTTCCTCAATCGCAGCGAAATCTGCAATGGGCAGCAATATTGCCTACTGCGCGTCCAAAGCCGCGCTGGATAACCTCACCAAGTCGCTCGCGCGTGCGCTGGCGCCACGCATTCGTGTCGTCTCGGTTTCACCGGGCCTGGTCGACACCG
>JBEILF010000061.1:0-13186 GCA_040379385.1 Burkholderiales bacterium
CCGGGCCTCCTCTGCCGACGATTCAGGATTTTGTCGACAAAAGATTCTGAACTGGTGTTGATCGTCACGCCGTGCAATACATTGTTGGCCCCGCCCGCAACAGCCGCCTGCAAGCGATGGTCGCTGCGGTCGAATCGGATATGAAGGCGGTCTTTGCTGAAACCGGGATGAAGCAACACCGCTTGGTCGAATTCGGCTATGGCGCATGCACCTAGAAGACACCCCACCGTTGCGTGGCACGACTAGCCTGAACATTTTATGGCGGCGGGTTCGAAAGCGGGCGAGTAAGTGAACAGGCGAGCGGTTTTTTGCCTGACCGACCACAGCATAGCGGGCGATGCTTCGGTAGCAAGGCGGAACATTGCCGTCCACTCGCCCAGAGGCAACGCCCTCCTAAGCAACGGGCGACCCATGAAACATTCAGGCTAAACTCTGCAACTATCTATTTCTAAAGTAAAGGATCAGCATGGCCAAGTTTCAGCGTCAAATCAATTTCATGCAATGCCTGGGTTATATAACAGCGTGTCTAGTTGGCTCAGCGTTCGCGGCTGAACAAGAAAAGCTAGATAACGGTACCGATCCAACGCGGGTTTCTAATACTTTTGTGGCTCGTTTTGAACACATTGCCCTGCGTAACGGTTTTGACAGTAATATTTTGCGCCTGAGGTACACCAAGCCTGTTGGTGAGAGAAAAAACTATATTCTTAGTCTGGAAATACCGGTTTCGTCTGTTGATGTTCTCGGAAACCGCCATTACGACCTCGGTGACGTAGTGTTAGGTCTCACTCATGTGTTTGGCTTAACTCGAGAAGGCGGTTATGTTCTCAAGGGAGAACTAGCTTTAGACACGGCTAATCGCCGCGAACTCGGTACCGGAAAAAATGTATTCAAGGGGACCTTTGTTCGCGCCTGGTTTCATTCCGATGGGTCTATTTTCGCACCTGCATTTGTACAAGAAAATAGTTTTTCCGGGGAATCGAACCGTGCCGGTGTCAACCGCACTACCGCGGACTTTTATTACGTTCCAAAAATGGCTGACCCGCGCAACCTGGTTACTTTCGACCCGAACATTGTCCACGACTGGGAAGCCAAACAAACCTATGGTGGCCTAGCGGTTACGTTCGGGCGTGTGCTAGGAAGCAAGGCTTTTGGTGGTAATCAGATTGTTTCAATCAAACCCAGCGTATTTGTCGGTGGCGACAGAACTGGCAAATGGGGCGTCGAGGTGGCTTATAAACTGATCGGCTTTTAAGTGCAACGGAGTTAAAAATCTTTGGCCTTGTGAGAAGTCGAATATGTTCCGTGCCTTGTTTCCTGCTGTTTCCCGTTCGTCAATCAGCGTGTTTGCTGCCCTCTTTAGCGTCGTTGCCGCTGGCACGGTGGGTTCCGCGACTGCCTTCGCAGCGGATAGGAGCGGATAGGAAATCCAGCGGATAGGAAATCCAACCGTATGGGCACAAGTATGGCACGGGGTTGGGGCATCACAAGCCGGCATATTGGGGTTTGTTTGGGTGCTTGCACCGGGCTAGGTGCCAGAGATTTGTCGGCATGACCCGTTTGGGGTGGTGACAGGCACAGCCATTCCCCGCAGCGTTGGCAAAACCGCTGTTGCCACCCCTTACCAACTGACGCGCTGATCGACCTCCAAGTCCGGGGCCGGTGGGGCCGCTTCATCCCAGTCTGGGGCGGGTTCCACGCCCTCACCAGCTTGCGCCTCGCTCTCGCCCCACAGCCGCAGCCCGCGCGCCGGAGTGATGCGCGGCGGGCGGCTCTGTCCCTGCCCCGATGTGCTCCAGCATCACCCTTTGCTACGACCGTAAAGGTCCCCGTTCGGGCAATCGTCACATCCGCTTAGGGTCAGCTTCGTAGCTTCCAAATGAATAAAATCCATCCTCGCGCACATCTGCTCGACTGCGGTTAGCATAAAGTATTCATAACTTTAAGGAGCGCGCCATGTTGATGCTAATTGCCGGGCTGATCATTTTTTTGGGGCTTCATTCGTCGCGTATCTTTGCGGAGAATTTCCGCGCAGGCGTCATTGCGAGCCGTGGCGAGGGCATGTGGAAAGGAATCTACTCCGTTCTCTCGATCAGCGGCTTGTTGTTGATCGTATACGGCTATGGTGAAGCGCGTTTGGCACCCATCACTTTGTGGTACCCCCCCGTATGGACACGCCACGTTGCCGCACTGTTAACCCTGTTCGCATTTATCTTGCTAGCGGCAGCTTACATACCCAAGAACCCCATCAAGGCGAAACTGGCGCACCCGATGCTACTTGGCACCAAGGTTTGGGCTGCGTCGCACTTGTTGGCAAACGGGAACGTCGCTGACGTGTTGCTGTTTGGTGGCTTCTTGGTCTGGGCGATCTTGTGTTTTCGCGCGGCAAAAAAGCGGGATCGCGCAGTAGGCAGCGTCTATCAATCCGGCCCAGCGTTAACGCTGTTTGCCACCGTTGGCTTGGGCATTTTGTTGTGGGCGGCGTTTGCGTTTTACCTGCACGCGGCCTGGATCGGCGTGCGACCGTTTGGCTAGAAACTCCAAAGAATTGCCAGTTGGCGGGCTTCTTTGGCGTTTTGTATGAAACTGCCGATCAATCAATGAGTTTGACCGCCGGATGAAAACACTCGTCTATCTACATGGGTTTCGAAGTAGCAGCCAGTCGCGCAAGGCAAGGCTGCTGGGGAGTGCGTTGCGCACCCTGAACAATGATTGGGAATACATCACGCCTGATCTTTCCTTTGATCCTGACATCGCGTTTACACAAATCGAGGCCATCATCCGTCGCTGTGTGATTGCGGATCTCACGTTGGTGGGGTCATCGCTTGGCGGCTTTTACGCCCTGGTATGTGCCGAAAAATACGGCTGTCGTGCGGTGTTGCTTAACCCCTCACTCTCGCCGTTTGAAACATTAGTCGACTACGTTGGCGCGCAGACACCACTTTCCGGTGAAGGCGAAGGTTTCGACTTCACTACAAACCATTTGGAGATCCTGCGTCGCCATGACGTGCAACAACTGTCTTCACTAGCAAAGTATCTCGTTGTTGTAGAAATGGGGGACGAGTTACTAAATCACGAAATTACGTTGAAAAGGTTTGCCGGTGCCACCACGATTGTGGTGGAGGGTGGCAACCATGATCTTGCATCATTCCCCGCATGTATTGCAGCCTTGTTCCGTCACGCTGGGCTGACCATCGCCTAGTCTGTGCGCTGTCCGTGGGACAACAAGGAGATGTCGGAGTCGACCGTTATAATCTCCCTACACGTTAGCCGCCGACGTGGACTGCCCATCACCACGTAAAGACGATAAAGACCGCGCCGCCATGAATGTATTTTTTGAAGAAGACGGCGGCTTCAAGGTTGCCCGTATCATGGAAGATATCGGCACCTCGCTGCAGGTTGAAGCGGTAACCGGCAAGCGCAGCAAGATCAAGTCGAATGCGGTTCTGCTTCGATTTGCCACCGCCTTAAATGACCTGCTGCCGCAGGCTGAAGCGCTGGCTGCCGAAATTGATCTGGATTTTCTATACGAAGTATGCGGCCCCAGTGAGTTTGGATTCGAGGAACTCGCCCTCGAGTACTTCGGCCATCCCCCTTCTGCGCCAGAGGCAGCAGCCTGCGCCATGAAACTTCATGGCGCGCCAATGTACTTCTACAAGCGCGGAAAGGGACGTTATCAGAAAGCTCCTGGAGAGAACCTGAAAGCGGCGCTCGCCTCGCTCGAACGTAAAAGACGCGAAGCGGTGGAAATGGAGCTTTGGGTGAGTCAACTCAAATCAGGTGTGCTTCCCGAAGCCATGCTCCCGCATATCAACCAACTGCTGTACAAGCCCGACCGAAATACATTGATCGCGAAGGCGTGTGAAAAAGCAGTGGCCGAATCGGGCCAAAATCTACCTGAACTGTTTCACGCAGCGGGTGCTTGGTCCCATCGTAGAAGTGCCCCACATATGGCGCAACATGATTTTCATGTAGGCAAGTTTTTGTCTGAGTACTTTCCCAAGGGCACCACCCCGGCGGTCGAACTTACCGTCACCCCACCCTCCAACTTGCCCTGCACCTCGCTACGCGGCTACTCTATTGACGACGCTGCGACCATCGAGATCGATGACGCATTCTCATTCCAGCAACTGGATGCGTCGCGTATCGAGATCGGTATTCACATCGCCGCTCCTGCGCTCTATTTTGCTGCTGACAGTGCCGTTGACGCCTATGCAAAGTCACGTTTATCCACCGTCTATTTCCCTGGGTCAAAAATCACCATGCTGCCTGACGAGGCAGTCGAAGCGGCAACACTGAAAGAAGGTCGCGATTGTCCGGTGGTGTCGCTTTATGCGTTGTTTGATAGCACCAGCAACGCCCTCGTTTCGGTTCGTTCCGCCGTTGAACAAATACATATCGCTAAGAACCTTCGCCTGCATGAGCTCGAGCTTTGGCTGACCGATAGCGTCGTCAGCGATCCAACGGCCAAAGTCGAACAGGAGTTCGGCACGGAATTGGTCAAGATGTTTGCCATCGCTACCGCGCTCAAAGACAGACGCGGGGCGAAAGACAATATCGACTATGTTGACTACAACTTCGATATAGATGAAGACGGCACTACGGTGAATATTTGGCAGCGCGTGCGCGGCAGCCCTGTTGACACCATCGTCGCCGAGTTTATGATCTTGGCGAATAGTGAATGGGAAAAGCTGCTCGCGGAAAACAATGTCGCCGGAATCTATCGGGCACAGCAGAACATGAAGACGCGTATGACAACTGATGCGTTGCCACATGAAGGGCTTGGCGTCGCCCACTACGCCTGGTCATCATCTCCCTTGCGGCGATACGTCGATCTGATCAATCAGCGGCAGTTGATCGCGCTCATTCAAGGCACCACCCCGCTGTATCCGCGTCGCTCGCCTGTGCTCAGCGAAATTGCGCGCACATTCGATCTGACATACGATGCCTACGCTGAGTTCCAGCGCAACATGGAACGATTCTGGTGTTTACGTTATCTTGAACAAAGCGGTCGAACATCGTTTGAGGCGACGGTTATTCGGGATGAGCTCATCAGAGGAACCGATCTTCCGCTAATCGTCCGGCTCAAAGCCCCGGCGAATTTACCGGCGAAAACCCCGGTGACGGTTAACGTTGAAGCTATTGATTACTGGTCGATAGGCGGCGCTTTTTCTTTGCCTTCTCCACCAACTGAGGTGCCGCAAGCCAAGTAAAGCCGCATAAAATAGTCCCATGCAGATACGCACCCGCTAGCGACGCGCGATGCTCCCGTTTTTGACGCGACCCCGGCAAGTCGCACACGCGATCCATACCCGAATCGATGAAAAACTCGATGCGGTGGCAGCCCTCCCCCCTCCGCCAGTCGCCATCTCCATCCAACGTCTGCTTGCGGTGTCGATTCCCATGCAATCGGCTGCCGTCATCTCGTTGGGCGTGCACCTGTTTGTACTGCTCGGCATCGGCTTTACTGTTATTGACGCGAAGCGTTTCGCACCGCCACACAACATCATGGATGTGGTGCTGGTCAACTCGAAGAGCGCTTCGCGTCCGACCAAGGCGGATGCGCTCGCCCAAGCCAACCTCGACGGTGGCGGCAACACCGACGAGCCGCGCCGCGTCAAGACGCCATTACCTGCGATGCAGCAATTAGCTGAGGGCGACGAGGTGCAAGCCGCCCAAGACCGGGTGAAACAGCTCGAGGCGGAGATTAAAGCCCTGATGACGCAGGCTCGTGCCGCCGCCAAGATTGCGCAGGGTGAAATTCTGCCGCCGACCGGTTCGAGGAACCCAGTCGCTATATCTGATCTGATGCAAAAGTCCGTTGAGATCGCTAACCTTGAGGCTCAACTGGCTAAAGAATACGACGCCTACCAAGAGCGTCCCAAGCGAAAATTCATCGGTGCCCGCACCAGTGAGTATCGGTTTGCGCAATATGTCGACGGGTGGCGCCTAAAGATTGAACACGTCGGGAATCTAAATTATCCAGAAGAAGCAAAGATACGCGGGGTTCACGGTAGTCTGTTGCTGACCGTCGCCATCAAGGCCAATGGCGAAGTGGAATCCATCGAAATTAATCGCTCGTCTGGCAAACGTATGCTGGATGATGCCGCGAAGCGCATTGTCCATCTGGCGGCACCGTACGAAAAATTTCCCGATAGCATCAAGCGCGATACCGATATCATCCACATTACAAGGACGTGGATGTTTGTAAAGGGCGATACACTGGAAACCAAGTAACGAGCGGATCGCTGTAATGAATAAACTAGTGATAAAAAGCTCTCAGCCCATAACCAGAAGCTGGCGGTTTACCAACCAGTTCGAGATATAGATTGATGTAGAGCTCGTCGTTCGATGCCAACCCCTCCTCTTGTGCGGGGGTGCGTCCGAGATATTCCGAGGGCATCAATACCCGACTGGTGATTACTGCGTTGCTTGCGTCAGTGAGTTTGACCTCCAGCGCCGGATAGTCTTGCTTCGTTGCGGCGCGGTTGGCCAACGTTGCGGTAAGCAACATCTTGCCGGGGCGGCCTGGCGGTTCGATCAGATCGGAAGACTCAATCTTGATCATTGTTTGATCACGCCCCCAAGTAACGCTACAGCCTATCACCTCACAGGCGGCGGTGAGCGCGGGACGTAATTGCGGATAACGCTGAACAATCTGACTGCGATAAAAATAGATCGATTGGATTAACAAAACCGTTCCGGCGACGGCGGCCAGCCATGTCCACGCCTCCAATGTTGACGGTGGCCGAGGCAAAGCTCCACCAATCAGCGGGTTGTCGGTAGCGACAGCAATAGGCGGGCCGAGTGCTTTGGGCATGGCTGACTTTGCCGGTACCTCGTCGCTACGGGCGGGTTCCCAAGCCAATCCAGACGCCGATGGCGTATGGTGTTGTCCAATGACAGCCGATGTTGCCACGTATAGGTTGTTGTCCGATGGCACAACCTGCCCCGACCGCTCCGGCTTTGTGTGCGCTTCGCTACGGCTATCAAGCGCATCAGCGTCGCGACCAT
Source organism: Burkholderiales bacterium (assembly GCA_040379385.1). Lineage (GTDB taxonomy): Bacteria > Pseudomonadota > Gammaproteobacteria > Burkholderiales > Usitatibacteraceae > UKL13-2. The sequence goes on from JBEILF010000061.1 coordinate 7,012, forward strand.
CAGCAGGTAGCGCTTTATCCGCTTTGGTGGGTTCAACGGACAGCAGCGCATCCGTCGCATTTGACAACGGCGCTACCGCATGAGCCTCCGCAGACTGGGGATCAACCACGACACAGTCGAGCGCCTCATCAGCGTCAGCATCCTCACTCCGTTCTAGCGATTCGAAGGCGTTAAACACAGTGCGACACCGTCCACACATGACACGCCCCTGTCGGACACTGAGTGTTTCAGGTAAGGCGTTGTATTTTGCGCCACAATTAGGACAGGTTGTTAGCAACATGCGGCGATTCGTGCGGAGCATCTTTTTGGTTCGACTGGGCGATTCGTCGACCGGCAATACACGACCAGCCTTCCGATTGGCGCCAAACGGTTAAATCGAAGTATGGCTGATAAATCGCGATGATGTCATCAGCCTGTTCATTCAGAATCCCGGCCAGCACCAATTGTCCATCTACGCGCGTGTAGCGCGCCAGTAACGGGGCAAGTACCTTGAGTGGGTTCGCCAGAATATTAGCAACAGTTATGTCGGCGGCGTAGTCGAGAGTATGGTCGGTTGTTTCAAAACGTATTGGCGTTGCATTCTGGCTCGCGTTGTGTTTTGCAGCAACCACGGCCGCGCGGTCGATATCAACCCCCATCGCTTCGCGTGCCCCTAACTTCATCGCGGCGATGGCGAGAATGCCCGAGCCGGTACCATAGTCAAGCACAGCCGGAGTATTGGCGACATGCGCCTCAAGCCATTGCAAGCAAAGCCTCGTTGTCGGATGGCTGCCTGTGCCAAACGCCACACCAGGATCTAACGAAATATTGATCGCGTCAGGCGACTGATTGCTGGCCTCGTGCCAACTTGGCACAATCGTGATTCGCTCAGAAATTTGAATCGGCGGAAATTGCGCTTGGTTCTCGCGCACCCAGTCGATGTCATCAACCGTCGACTGGGCAAAATTGAGCGCATCAATATCGAGTAACGATGCAACACGCCACATCGCTTCGATACCATCAACGCCATCTGTTCCTATATCAAAGAGTGCGGTTAACTGGCAATGACGCCAAAGGCCGCCGGTTGCACCGGGCTCGCCAAAGATGGCACGCTCGTTGGGCGTACCTTCGTCGGCATCTTCAACGGAAATTGAGATGGCACCTTCTTGGAGCAACAGATCCCCGAAGATATCTGCCTGCTCTCGATTGAGTGCAATCGAGATTGAAAGAAACGGCATGGGCGCTTAGTCTGCGTCGCCAGAGATTTTCTTCAGCCTCGCCATACGCTCTTCAAGAAAGTGTATTGACGTCCCGCCGCGAATGAAGGCGGCGTCATTGAGCAGCTCTTGATGCAGCGGGAGGTTTGTTTGAATACCCTCTACCACCATTTCCGATAGCGCGACGCGCATTCTGGCGAACGCCTGTTCGCGCGTATCACCGTGCGCGATCACCTTGCCAATCAGTGAATCGTAGTGAGGCGGCACGAAGTAGTCAGCATAGACATGCGAATCTACCCGGATACCGGGACCACCCGGCACGTGGAAACGTGTGATGCGTCCAGGTGACGGGACGAAACTCACCGGGTTTTCGGCATTGATTCGGCACTCGATCGAGTGGCCACGCAGCTGAATCTCTTTTTGACGATAACGCAGCTTGTATCCAGCGGCAATTCTTACCTGTTCCTGAACAATATCCACGCCGGTGATCATCTCGGTAACAGGATGTTCCACTTGCACACGGGTGTTCATCTCGATGAAATAAAACTCATCGTTTTCAAACAGAAACTCAAAGGTACCCGCACCACGGTAGCCCATTTTTATACAGGCCTCGGCGCAGCGTTCTCCAATCTTGTCGCGAATCCGTGCTTTCAACTCCGGTGCCGGCGCCTCCTCAATGATCTTCTGGTGACGTCGCTGCATCGAACAGTCGCGTTCCCACAAAAAAATAGCGTTCTTGTGCTCATCGGCAAGGACCTGTATTTCGATGTGCCGCGGGTTCTCTAGGAACTTTTCCATATACACCATGGAATTGCTGAACGCCGTTTGCGCCTCAGATTTGGTCAGCTGCACTGCGTTTACTAATGCGGCTTCGGTGTGCACCACCCGCATTCCACGGCCGCCACCGCCACCGGCAGCTTTGATAATCACCGGATAACCTACCTCGGCAGCGATTCTGCGCATTTCTTTGGGATCATCGGGCAACGCGCCTTCCGACCCCGGTACACAGGGAACGCCAAGCCTGCGCATCGCCGCTTTTGCTTGGACTTTGTCACCCATCATACGAATGTTCTCGGGCTTGGGGCCGATGAATACAAATCCGGAGTTCTCGACGCGCTCGGCAAAGTCGGCGTTCTCCGACAAAACCCATACCCAGGATGAATTGCCTGCGCATCCGTGACCTCGGCTGCACTGATGATCGCAGGGATATTCAGGTAGCTCTCCTTTGAGGGAGCCGGCCCGATACAAACGGATTCGTCGGCCAACATGACGTATTTCGCGTCGGCATCGGCCTCTGAGTGCACTGCTACGGTTTTGATGCCCATCTCGCGGCAGGCTCGTTGGATACGCAACGCAATCTCACCGCGGTTTGCGATCAGAATTTTCTCAAACATACCCCCTGGCCGGGAACTAGAGCCAAAAACCGCCATCGATGTCCCCCGCAGTTATTCGATGATAAAAAGCGGCTGACCGTATTCCACCGGCTGACCGTTTTCCGCAAGGACGGCCTTGACCACCCCTGCCGTATCAGATTCGATTTCATTTAGCAGCTTCATCGCTTCGATAATGCACAGCGTTTGCCCCTTGGTTACTGCTTGGCCAATCTCGACAAAGGGCGACGCGCCGGGAGAAGGCGAGCGGTAAAACGTTCCCACCATCGGCGACTTCAACGTGTGACCAGCAGGCTCCTGAGGAACCACAGGTACCGGAGTCACCGATGCAGCGACTGGCGGCAAATTCACTTGCGCAGGCATCGGTGGCGCATATTGGGGCGAGGGGGCTGGAGCACCTTGGCGACTGATTCTCACCTTTTCTTCGCCTTCGGTGATCTCCAGTTCGGCGATGCCTGATTCTTGAACAAGGTCGATCAAGGTTTTTATCTTGCGTAAGTCCATGTGCGTTGTCTCCTGCCACTAATTATTGTTTTGTTCGGCTGTGTTGCATAACCGATTTGCTCTGCCTGATTGGGCGTGCGAACTCAAGCGATGGCGCGTCTGTATTGATTAACTAGCGACCGCCTAACTTTGAAATCGCGCTGAGCACAGCATATTCATAGCCGGTTGCCCCGAGGCCACAGATCACCCCCACGGCTTTATCCGACAGATAGGAATGGCTCCGGAAGGGTTCCCGCGCGTGTATGTTTGAAAGATGTACTTCAATGAAGGGGATTTCTACCGCCAACAAAGCATCGCGCAAGGCGATACTGGTGTGAGTAAGGGCACCGGGGTTTACGACGAAGAAGCGGGTACCGAGACTTTTTGCTGCATGGATTCGATCAATCAGCGCACCCTCTGAATTTGACTGATACGCATCCAAGCCAAAGCCGGCACCGGCGGCAACTGCCGCGAGGCGCGTATTGATTTCTGCCAAGGTATCTGTGCCGTAAACTTCGGGCTCGCGGCTACCAAGCAAGTTTAAGTTTGGGCCATGCAATACTAAAATTTGGTTTGCTATCGTACTTTGCATCCAACTAGTTTGCCTGAAATTGGGCGAAGTTGCGCATTCTTTGCGGCACTTTAATGACTGCGGGATCAGGCGAACAACTTCCACACAGTTCAGCCCTCCCATTCCCAGCAAATTTGCCTAAATAATCATCAAATGTTTCTTTGCAGTACTAAGTGTCTTTTCGATATCGTAATATTTGTCTCGTTTTTGCCGAAATTACTGCAAATTAGCAACAAACTAGCGCTTTGGCAGATGTTTGATAATGAGAGTTTCAAGCTCTGGCTCGCTAAATACCCCCAGTTTAGTCATGACGATTTGCCCGTCCGCGCCCAATACAACTGAAAAAGGTAGCAGCCCTAGTCGGTTACCCGCCCGCTTTGAGAACGCAATTGCACGGCTTTCATCGGGCAGTATTGGATAGTTAATTGCCAGCTTTTGAGTGAATTTAGCGGTATTTAGACGAGAATCAGCAGCAATACCAATGATTTGCAACCCTCTATCCTGATATTTTTGTTGCATGCGCACAAGTAGAGGCACTTCCTCCAAGCATGGCGCACACCAACTTGCCCAAAAGTTGATGATAAGGAGTCGCTGACTCCATTGCGCGATAGGTTGTTGCTTTCCCGCTAAATCTGGGAAAGATGTGGCGTAAATGACTGACGCAGTCGCGTCAGATCCGTGATTAACGGCATTGCTTACCGATGGCTCGGTCTCAAGTCGACCGACAAGCAATGCAGCACCGAACAGAAGCAGAATGACCGTCCCGGCGATGCTCGCAAATACGAGAGTGGCGCGTCGACTATTCAAGATGCTACTTCGACGGGATTGTTGACGCACTCGGTTTCTTGAGCTGGCCGAATCCCAGCGATGCTGCGGCAGCAATTGGCAACACCCATGCACTTTCGGTTGTTCGGGCTTCGCGCGAACCGCTGACCGTCGCGGGGAGCGCGAATTCGTGCTGCTGAGGCGGGAAACAGATGCCAGCGGCAGCACAACCTTGCGACGTCAGTCGAAACTTGTTTGGTAGCTTTCCCGCCGCCCGCCTGTTGTTTGCACCTGCAGACTTCGGGGCGGCGGCCGACGCTGCGAGTTCGACGTGCAATACAACGCTTCGATCATAAATCTCCACTCGACCGAATGTTGGATCGTCGACAAACCGTCCGACGGGCATGGCCACTACGAGTGGTGTTACCGCGCCTGGAGAGTCAGTACCCTGTCTGGGTTTGCCACCGCGTCCGCCGATTTGTGGTTCGACCACCACTCCCTCAACACGAATCCGATCCCGATAAAGGTAATAGCCTGGCACGACATCAAACTTGATTTCCGCACTGGTTGCATCACGCATACGGAACTGGGGCTGAAAAGCCACCGCAGGATCTAGTACCTCATTTGTCGATGGAGAAGCCGACGAAAACACACTCATTGCTGGCGGCGCGGCAGGGACAGCAAATGAATTGCCAAGCGCTGTAGTAGTAAAAAAAATAAGAGCGAGTGCTAACTTATTTGAAGAGGGCCGCATTATTGGGGCAGGCATTGTTTTTCCGAAGAAGTGATCGAGGTGCTGGTGGAAACTATCGACGGGTCGGGTACTCACCGATACACTTTACCGCCAATCGCCCGCCTATCCCGTACCCGGCTAAATTCGCCGACCAAAGGGCCGATATAGGTATGTGTAAGAACGAAATTCCGAGCTTAACTGTCTACCTGTCAGCGATTCCCCCAGTTGGGATATTCCCGGTGCCTGTTGTAATTACGACGATTGCACACACTTAACCGTTGTCAGGCGATAAGTCACTGTTCACAATTGGATCTCTATGCGTCTTGTTATCCTTGCAATTTTAATGGGCTTTCCCTTATTGGAGGGTTCCCTGTTGTTCAAGCTTGCTTCCGGCGAACACGGCAGCGGCGTGTGGGTGCTTGCCTGGCTCGTCTTCGCCGCGATTGCTGGTGTCGTGCTGATTAAACAAGCTAGGTTTTCGCTCGTTTCGCGGCTCGCACTGGCGCTATCTCAGGGCCAGTTTTCAATTTCGGCTTTGGTGGATAGCTTCCGTACCGTGATCGCCGGATTGTTGCTGATTTTCCCTGGTTTCATTTCGGATGTCATGGCGCTTGCAATTTTGTTGATCCCAATCCGAGAGCCAGCCTTCGCCCGTGCCGGAGTTTCGCGCCCTCAGGCTAGACCAACACCCACCCGGCCGTTCACCGCCGGCAGCGGCAACCAAAGCGTCATCGAAGGGGAGTTTCGCCGCGATTAGAAACGTCACTTTCCGCCAACCCGGCAAGAAAGTCGCCCACAGTTGGGTAGTTCAGCGAGAAACGCAGCACGGTCTTTAGGTGTTCATTCCGGATTCGTCGTGATTCGCGCATAAACGACAACAGCGCCGTCGACACTTTTGATTCCGCTTCGGCGCGCAAAACCCGCGGCGGTCGCTCGAGCTTGAAGTGGTCGGCCACAAGGTCAAAGTAGTCGCCCATCTTTAGTTGGCTATCATCAACAACATTGAGCACAAGGCGCTCAAGACCAGAGCCGCCGC
>JBEILF010000062.1:0-12712 GCA_040379385.1 Burkholderiales bacterium
CTGACCGACCACAGCGTAGCGGGCTATGCTTCGGCAGCAAGGCGGAACATTGCCGTCCAATCGCCCGCGAGCCAACCTGCAGCCCGCATCCACAGCAAGAGAGAAATGCGCCGAATTGGTTTGCCAATTGTTCACAGGCCACGTCCTTCTAAGCAACCGGCGACCCATGAAATGTTCAGGCTAGTACGGCAACGGCACATCGGGCTTGGCACCTTGCAACACACGGCGGAAGTCGTCCTTGATCCGTTCGATTCCGAGCGCAGTCTCGGCCTCAAAGCGCAACACAATGACCGGTGTGGTGTTGGATGCACGCGCCAATCCAAAACCATCCGCATACTCGACACGTAATCCGTCGATGGTAATGACCTCGGTGGCGTTGGTGAAGGCGGCGGTTTTTTTGAGCGCATCGATAATTGCGTGCGGTTCACCCTCGGCAAGTTTCCAGTTCAATTCCGGCGTGGAAAGTGCATTGGGTAGTGCTTTTAGTGGCGCACTGACATCAGCAAACTGGCTGACGATCTCCAGCAGCCGGGCACCGCAGTAAAGCGCATCATCAAATCCATACCAACGCTCTTTGATGAAGATATGGCCACTCATCTCACCGGAGATGGGTGAGTTAACTTCTTTCATCTTCAATTTGATCAACGAGTGTCCGGTCATCCACATCAATGGCACGCCGCCATGTTGGCGAATCCACGGTGCCAAGTTGCGTGAACACTTAACGTCAAAAATCACCGTGCCACCGGGAGCGCGCGACAGTACGTCGGCTGCAAACAACATCAGCTGTCGGTCGGGGAAAATGATCTCACCATCTTTGGTCACCACACCAAGGCGGTCGCCGTCGCCGTCGAAAGCGATACCGATTTCCGCATCAGTCTCCCCTAGGGTGCGAATCACATCCTGCAAATTTTCCGGCTTGGAAGGGTCAGGATGATGATTGGGAAAGGTGCCATCAACATCGCAATACAGCGGTATGATTTCGCAGCCGAGGGCGGTAAACAAACGCGCTGCGATCACTGCGGGTGAACCATTTCCGCAGTCCATGACGATCTTCATCTTACGCTTGAGTTTGACGTCTTCGACGATACGACTTACATATCTATCGCTAATGTTGTCGGTGCGATATCCGCCGGGTGATGCCGCGACAGTAAAGTCATTTGCTTGAATGGCGCGCAACAAGGACTGGATGGCATCCAGCGCAAGTGTTTCTCCTTCGATCACCATCTTGATGCCGTTGTAGTCCGGCGGATTGTGTGATCCGGTGATCATCACACCGGAGCGTACGCCTAGTTCGATCGCCGCAAAATAAACCATCGGGGTGGCGACAACACCGATGTCAATTACATGAACGCCGGTTGACTGCATACCGCGCGCCAGGGCTTTGGCAAAAGCCGCACCCGATATACGACCATCGCGGCCGATGACAATTTCAGTACCGCCACGTTTGATGGCTTCAGTGCCCAACGCTTTGCCAATCAGCTCGACAACCTCGGCGGTGAGCGATTTGCCGACAATTCCGCGAATGTCGTAGGCCTTGAAGATTTCGCTGGCGATAGTGTTCATAGGTACTCAATGTATTGAAGAAAATTCAGTGACCTGCAGATGGATAAAGATGAACGCAGAACAAGGCTTCGGCGGTGCCGCAGATGCCGTCGAGAGAGGGCGGCGACCCAAAATGATGCTAAACAACTCCGTGAGTTTATCTGTGTTCACCTGCTGGCATCTGTAGGTGTCAGCTTTTTGCGCCGATAAATCCATCAATCGCCGCATTCAAGAAAATGCACTACACGCCGCGCCATCCAGCGGCTATTGCCCGGAAAGGCACCGCAGAGAAAGCCCACGTGGCCACCGTGTTCGGGAAAGTCACAATGCACAAACGAAGACACTTGATGGTGACTGGGCAATGCCGATGCCGGCAAGAACGGATCATTGCGCGCATTGAGCAGCAGCGATGGCACGCGTATATCGATGAGGCCAGGTTTTGCCGAGCCACGCGTCCAATAGTCATCGGTGTCGCGGTAGCCGTGCAGCGGCGCGGTGACTTCGTTATCAAACTCGCGTAACGTAGATGCCCGACACACCACATCCCGACGAAAAATTCCCGGATGTTTCGCCAGCTTGGCGAGCGCATTTTTCTTCATGGTGCGCAGGAAATTTTTTGTGTAAATCTTGCAGAAGCCGCGCTCAAGCGCCGCACCGGCTGCCATCAGATCCAGCGGTGCGGAGATCGCCGCCGCTGCGGTGACGATCGGGCTCGCTTCGCTGCCCGCATCGCCAAGCCACTTCATGGTGGCGTTGCCGCCGAGTGAAATTGCAGCAACATATAGCGGTTGATCTGCCGCTTCCGCCTTGGCGCGTCGTAGTATCCATTCGATTTCCGGCGCATCACCAGAGTGGTAAGCGCGCGGCAATCGATTCATTTCACCGCTACAGCCACGAAAATGTGGCACCAATCCCCGCCAGCCGCGCCGCTCAGCCTCGACCATGAGGTTCAATGCGTAGATGCCTCGAGAGCTGCCCTCAAGCCCATGGAATACCACCAACATTGGGCGCAAACGGTTGTTGGCAGTTGAGGCTAGACGGTCTACGTCAATAAAATCGCCGTCGGGTATTCCGTGTGGTGCGGTGTCCCAGCGTTCCCGTGTGTAAGTGACAGCTGGGCGCGAGCCAAACAAAGACGGATAAACGGTCTGCGCGTGAGCGCCAAAACTGCCGTCGCTTCTTCCGCCGAGCCACCAAGGTGCGCGATAGGGTGTGTACCGGAATGGGCGTGTCGCGTTATCCACTTTGCGTGCCTTACCAAGTGGTCTGGTAGTCGATGCTCACACGACCGTCGGATGTTGCGCGGCCTAATGTGCCGATGGCGTTCGCCAGCCAAACGGGGCTGCCGGAGAGGGCAGCGGCAAAACCTTGGTACTTGAACTCCTTCGGCTTTCCCAGTACCACGTGCCCGCCGCCATTTAGCGACAACAGGCCAGACGACTTGTCGATTTGATAAACGATGCGCTGGCCGTTGAAGATTAAGTGCCCGCCGTAGCTGCCAAGTGGAACGCCTAGCGGTATACCGGCGATGGCCTGGACTCGAACACGGCTGACCTTGAAGTTGAGACGACCCGCCATCGCGTTTGGCGATAGGTAGTCGATCTGCAATGGATGCCCCTCGGACAAGAATTGCAATTCGCCAGCCGGTCGAAGAAATGCGATGTCTTTATTGAGCTGTGACAAGCTCTCGATTGCCAGACGGAGGTCTACGTTACGTAGCTGCACACTCAGCAACCCGGCCTCTACCGTTGTTTTGCCCAATAGATGGCGACCGGTAGCAACGATATTAAATCCTAGTCGAAGTCGCATCAAGCTCGTCGGTGCAAACGACCATTGGATAGGAACTTCGATGGCCGGTGTCGAGGGGGATTGCCGCGGGAACTGGCCGCCGTCTAGCTGCACGCTCGCGCTTCCTGACCAAATCGTGCCGCTGGTGTTACGCACTTGCGCGCCGGGCGCGAGTGCTTTGTTCAAAGCTAATTCAAAGATGCGCGCCGGTATGAGGGCGATGACGGCCGTTATGAACGCAAAAATCCCGACGATGCCAAAGGTCCGGTGCGTCACTGTGAATCAACCAACAAGATTTCGCCGGAAACCAACGCGGGCACCGTAGCTTGTGAGGGCGCGCCGCTGCTGCGCGCCAGCGCCATTGACAACACGCGAACACGATATCGACCGGTCGCCTGTTCGAGTCGATCTATCAATACGCTGTAAGGCGCTTGATCAACCGCGATCTTAAATGTGGCCACACCGGTTGCGTTGCCGGGTAATTGGTTCATCGCAATTGTCACAATTGTCCTCGGGCCGAAGAGAGTCTGCAATCCAGCGACATCGGCAACACCTAGTGTTGCGCTTGCGGCGACCGGTGCCATGGTGCGGATGGATTGAACAGCGGCGGCTTGCTCGCGCATTTTTGAGGCTTGAGCGCGCAGCTCTTGGATGCGAACGCGATTCTTGGCGAGGCTGGATTGGAGCGGCTCATACACCAGCGCCCAGGTCAATCCCATCGCCAGTAGTGCCGCACAAATAGTGATGGCCCTACGACCCGCCCACGACAGCTCCGACCAGCGACGGGCGGCTTGATTACGCATATCACGCAGCGGCGGAATAAGAGCGCGGCCCAAACTGGCATTCATGTATTACCCATCGCGCGAATCACGAGTAACACATCCCCGCCAGACTCGGTGACACTCGCTGCGCCAGAACCTGCCGCCGCAGTACGAAGTGCGCTGACATGATCAGCGGACAGGTTTGTAAAGGATAGGGTCAACACACCATCCTTGGCGCTGATGTTTGAGATCTGCGTTGCGACGTCGCGTGTGATTGATGCCGCGACAGCCAGCTGTGTCACAACCGGTTCAGCGGTTAATCCGCGCTCATTTTCCAGTTGACGCAGGTTGCGTGCCATCTGTAGCGGGGCGTTTACCACCACCGTGGCTTGCGGGAAACTGGCGAGGAACGTACTGCGGAGTTCTGTCTCCAACGTTTGTCTCTCACGTGACATGCGCCAAGCATCCAGCGATAACATTGTCACGTGCAAGGCGAGCGCCGAACACGCTAACAGCGCGGCGAATCTGAATTGCCTAAGTCCAGCCGTCACTTCGCTGACGGTCTTGAAGGTGCCGGTCAGCAAATTAGACGCTGATAGCTTCCGCTCGGTCGCGTTCGGCGACATGGGCTGAGGTAATGCGGCAACACTCAGCACAAGGCCCGCGACGCTACCCGCGCTGAGACTGTTTTGCCAACTTACTTGATCAATGGCGGCAGCGATATCAGTAGATGTGCATATCTGCAATCGCGATGGCAAGGCACGCGAGCCAGCCGATGCGGCCGCTTCATTGAGCGCCAGCGTCAAGGCAAACGGTGGCGCGTTGAGATCGGCTCGGTCGTAGTCGATGCCATAGGCAAGTCCATCCGGGCGCACCGCATAACCATCCCGTTGCTTGAGCACGATAAGCCATTCGTCGTCGGCAACGTTTTGCAAAGCGGTCTCGGCGACCACCAGCTGCGGCTCGATACCGGCCGACCGCAACCATGTGAGCGCAGCGGATAACCATGCGCGGTCGATGGCTGCCACCACGTAGTGATGAGGGCCTGAGGCGGATTCACCAATCACTACCGCGTGTACCGTTGAGGGATCGATGGTTAACTTGTCTTCGATGGCGAAATTGAGTAGCTGTTCGCGCTTTTGCTGCGACACCTTCGGCAACGTTGCATCGATCAATGCGATACGCCCGATGGGTACCACCACCACGATTCGATTGGCAGCAGGCAGGTCGCTTAACTGACATTCGCCAGTTCGTGCCAGCCCGCTGTTGGCCTCCGCGCATACTATCCACCGGACGGTAGGCCAAGACGAGGCTTCCGCGCGGTCAACACCAATGCGGTCGGAATCAGGCAGATAGATGTAAAGAGGCACGTCGGGAAACTATCCGTTTTCTTTGACCCAAATTATAGCTGGCCAGGCAATGCTGCTCGCCCCGGCACCTCCGGCTTGCAGCTGCAGCAGCGCCGCTTGCCGTATTTGTGAATATTGGCCGGTGATGGCAAGGGCGGCTTCGAAGTAGCGGCTCTTGGTGTCGAGAAACATCTCCACAATGGCTGCCGGTAGCTGCTTGCGACGCCCGGCGATGTCCTTGGCGTCAATAAACGGCAGCTCGCGAACACGAATGGTCTCAAGCAGTTGTTCGGCAGGAACGTCAGCGAACAACGCTTGAAGTATCTCGATTGAGGTGGTGTTGATATTGATGCGTGTGCGTTCGCCGTTCGGGGTCGGCAGCGCCGTTACAAACGGCGATAGTTTGCGCAGCGTGGTCTCATCGATTCCTTTCACACGCAGCAGTTCCTCTACTTGGCTGATGGGTCGATTGGCCGCGCCATAACCGGCCTGCGACCAGTAGTAGTTGTTTTCCGCGCCGCCCGGGTTGGAGACATCGTCGTCGCGGTCAATCCAGTCAACGACGGCCGTTGCAATATTCGGGTCGAGTTTGAGAATCTTGAGCAAGTGTGAGAAGACATCAACATCCGCTTCACGTCGTTTGCCGTCGGCACCGACCAGATTATTGATGTTGAACTTCGATTGCGCGTCGCGCAGCAAGCCGGTGGCAACCGCCGTATCAATCGGTCGGGCGACGAGGCCCTGCGCCCAGGGTTGTGAGAGGGCAACGTAAGTGCTGTTCTTCTGCTGCACTACCAACGCGCTCCGCGCCCATTCCAGCGTGGTGGTGGCGTGTAAGCCTAACTGCGCGCGTTCGGTGGCGCGTTCGACACGGGTCAAAGCTTCGGCTTGTTGCGCCAATAAATAACTCGCAACCGTCGTGGCCAGCATCACCACCAACAAGGCTGTGATGATGGCGACGCCTCGTTGGTGCGCCCGTGAGGCATGCGACCGATCAAGTCGGTATGGAGCACGACTAGCCACTCGACACCTCGCGAAGGACAAACAATCGGACGATGGGGGGCGTATCGCCTTGTGTCAGCGTGAGTTCGAGTGCGGCGGGTAGTGCGGTGGAGGCAAAGCTTGCTGTGCTGCCATCATCGCGAGCGGGCCAGTCCGTCCGCCAGCTTCCGCTGGCATCCAGCACTCGCCAGCGAAATTCACGCACGTTATTCAGTGCCGTATAGGCAGCGGGTTGTGCGCGCGGTGCCACGTCGATGCCATCCCAAATCAGTAGTTCCAACTTGCCCTCATTGAGTCGATAACCGATGCGTTGTGGTGCCGCACTGGCGCCAGCCGAACCCGCAAAGCCCGAACGGCTAAAGACAATAACGGGATCAATTGCGGAAGACGCGGCGGAGAGAACCTTTAACGCCGGTTCAGAGACACCATCAGCGTTCCTTGCGGCGCGTGGCAACACGGCGCCCAGGTCCGACTCGATACGCGTAAAAAACAACGCCTGGTCACGTAATGTGCCGGTCTGCATGGCCAAACGTTCGCGCGTATCAAACATACTTGAGAGTGTCCGGTAGCCGATCACCGTCAATACCGCGAACACCAGCAGCGCGACCATCACCTCAACGAGTGTGAAGGCGGATTGACGATAGCCGCACCTCACGTGGCGCCTTGTTTAGGTTGGCTGACTGGACGTGCAAGATAGACGGTGAGGGTCGCGAGTTTTCGCTCGTCGGCGGCAACCGCCTGAGCGGGTACACTAGTCACGGCAATCTCGACTTTGCGGAATGCAGTATTGGGTGTTTCATTGGTGGTGGCCGACCAGCGAAACGCCATGCCGGCCATTTCGGCTTCTCCGTTTTCAACGCCAACGCCCGGAAAAATGCGGCGCGCCGTTAACTCGGCGGCGCGATTCTGTGCGATCCACGTGGCGTAGGTACGCAACTTCACCTCTTCCGCGCTGGTGGTTGCCATTGCCGTGGCGCGCATCGCGGCGGCTAAGGCGATTGAGAGGATCGCAAGTGCAATCAACACTTCGATCAGTGTGAAGCCTGCGCTTGGCTTAGGGCGGCAATCATCGCTGCGTCGCATGGTGATCCACCTATTGCCGAAACGCGACGTTGCCAAGGGCGTCACCGTCAATTACGCGCTGAAATTGGTCCGAAAATATCCGCATTGAGAACGGGACGCCGATACCGGTGGGCAGAAACGTAACGATCTGCTCACGCGGTACAGATCTACCGCCAGACGTGGTCGCCGCATTACGCGCAAGGTTGCTGTTGGTGTTAGACCCGCTATTTATCTCCGCCAGTTCGACACGAATGCCATCCCGCCACGCTCGTTGCCGCAGGCTCTCAGCGGCGGCGTTGCGCCAGGTCGGCTCGACGCTATTCGGATCTCGCTCAAGAAATTCAATGCCCTCGCCGGTCAAACGCATGGCAATCGGATAACCCGAGAACACCGCTTGGTCGCGCGTTTTTTCGACCAACACCAACATTCGCTCCGCCTCAAGCCGCACACGTTGTTCATCACCCACAAAAAGATTCGAAACGGCAATCGATAACGCAATGCCGACGATCACCACTACCACCATGATCTCGACCAGCGTGAAGCCTGCGATCCCTGCGGGTGTTTTTTTCGGTGCGGCAAGTTGCGATGGATGTCGTATGCTTTCCACAAACGCTCCTTCATCAAAAGGGAGGGGCTTTGCTTCCCTCTCCCCACGCGGGACAAGGGTACACTTGGGTCGAAGTAGACGGATCGAGGGAGAGGGCGACAGGCGCACCATCACCATCCTTAAACGCGGGATCCTATTGATGCGGCAATTAAACATAGTGAATCAATCGCAAATTTCACCTGTCCCCGCGAAGGCGGGGACCAAATTTCACGGCGCGCTTGCCACGTAATTAGGCTCCCGCCTACGCGGGAGCGGGGGTTCTTTCTATCATTCATGTTAAGTTGCCGAATCAACAGGTGCGGACTTGAGTCAAAGTCGCCTATTGGCGGGCAGATTCGGGCATTTTTGGCTGAAACTGCCCGTGATTGCTTGGGTTTCGACATCTGCTGCTCGGAGTGCTGGTCGCGAGACTAGAGTGCCCACGACCCAATGTCGGCGTCGTTACCGTCGCCACCCGCTTGTTTGTCCGCGCCGTAACTGAAGACGTCGATCTCTCCCTTGATTCCAGGATTCAAATATTGGTATGGCGTCTTCCACGGGTCGGTCGGCAAGCGCTCGATGTAGCCGCCTAGTTTCCAATTAGCCGGTTGCGGATTGGAAGTGGGTTTTTGCGTAAGCGCCTGCAATCCCTGATCGGTCGATGGATAAAAACCATTGTCGAGGCGATAGAGCTTTAACGCCTGCATGATGATGGAGATATCGGCTTTTGCCGCCGTGACCTTGGCTTGATCCGGGCGATCAAGAATTTTGGGGATCACCACTGAGGCGAGGATGCCGAGGATGACGACGACGATCATCACTTCAATGAGCGTGAATCCGCTGCCGCGCAGGGTATTTCTTGGTTTCATAATTACTAACGAGAGACGAGTTGGTTAAGTTCAAAAATTGGTAGCAGCACAGCCAAAACGATACACAGGACGATCACACCCATCAACACGATCATGGCGGGTTCGATCAATGCTGCCAATCGAGTGGTGCGGGTTTCGAGTTCGAGTTGTTGTTGCCGTGCCGCACTGGAGAGAGTTTCGGGAAGGCGTCCACTGGCCTCTCCTGAGGCCACCAAATGCAACATCACCGGTGGGAAGAGGGCGGGTTTGGTATTCTGTGTTTGCAGTGCGCGTGAGAGCGATACCCCTTCGCGCACTTGATTGGCCGCACGTTCCAATGCCTCGCGCATCGGCAGATTGCTCACCACTCCCACACCGGCATTCATCGCGGCCAGTACCGGCACACCGCTACCGACCAAGATTGATAAGGTGGCGGCGAGTTGGGAGGCTTCACGCACGCGGATCAAACGACCAATGATTGGCAGACGCAGTAGCAGCGCGTGGAAACGGCGACGTTGTGCCATTTTCTTCATGGCCAGCCGGAAGGTGATCGTGACGCCGATGGCGGCAATTAGCCAGAGCCACCAAGTGAGTTTCAATAGGGTCGAGAGACCGAGCAAAGCGCGCGTCATCAATGGCAGGGTTTGTTTGGTGGCGTCAAATACACCAACAACCTGTGGAACCACGTACAACATCAGCCCGACGACGACTAGCGCACATATCACCACAACGATGGCAGGGTAGACCATCGCTGTGATGAGTTTCTGTTTCATCGCCTGTTGGCCCTCAACATAGTCGGCGAGTTTGAGCAACACATCTGGCAATTTGCCAGACGTCTCACCGGCACCCACCAGCGTGCGATACAGTTCGGAGAACGACTGTGGGAACAGCCCCATCGCTTGTCCGAGCGATTGCCCCTCGCGAATGCTGGCGCGTAGCTGCACCAGCACTTGGCGTTCCCGTTCAGTTTCCGCTTGTTCGACGAGTGCGCCTAAGGCGCCTTCGATGGTGAGTCCAGCGCCGACCAAGGTGGCGAGTTGACGGGTGATACCCGCGAGCTGCTCGGTTGATAGCGAATCTGTCCTCCGGCCCAAGCGGGTGAGGCCAGAGCTGTTTGAAGCATCATTCGCCGCTTCAATGAGTGCCACGTCCAGCGGAAACAATCCCTGCTCTCGGAGCGTGGCACGCGCAAGACGCGGGCTGTCCGATTCAATGACGCCACGTTGTTCACGTCCGTCAATATCGTAAGCAAGAAACTTAAATCCGGGCATGCTCGCTCCAAGTACGTTGCTTGGTCACATTCGCCACTTTAGTCACGCGTGACGCGAATCACTTCTTCGAGTGAGGTGACGCCGCTCTCCACCCAACGCATGCCGTCTTCACGCAGCGTTTTCATTCCCGCCTGGCTTGCAGTAACGGCGATCTCGGCTTCGGATTCACCATCGTGTATCAAACTGCGAATAGTTTCATTCACGGTCAACAATTCATAGATGCCGGTACGACCGCGGAACTTGGATTTATCTTGCCGGTCTACCTTTCGCACTAGGCGTTGCGCCAAGACGCCGCTCAAGGTCGACGCCAGCAAGTACGGTTCAATACCCATGTCGACGAGGCGCGTCACCGCACCTGCGGCAGAGTTGGTGTGTAGGGTCGCCAACACGAGATGTCCTGTGAGGGCGGCCTGCACCGCAATTTCAGCAGTTTCCAAATCACGAATCTCGCCAATCATAATGACATCCGGGTCTTGTCGCAGGATGGCGCGCAGTGCGCGGGCGAACGACATGCCAATGCGTGAGTTGACTTGCGTCTGGCCGATGCCATCCAGATCGTATTCGATCGGATCCTCAACGGTCATCATGTTGCGCGTCGAGCCATCTAACCGCGAAAGGGCGGCGTACAGCGTGGTGGTTTTCCCGGAGCCGGTGGGGCCCGTCACCAGAATAATGCCGTGCGGTTGCTCGATCAGTTTGTCCAGTTGCGCGAGTGTGTCGGCAGACATGCCGAGGCTGTCGAGCGACAAACGCCCCGCCTGTTTATCAAGCAGGCGAAGCACCACCCGTTCACCGTGGCCGGTGGGTAGGGTGGAAACTCTCACATCGACTGGGCGACCCGCAATTTTGAGGGTGATCCGACCGTCTTGGGGCAGTCGTTTCTCGGCAATGTCGAGTTCTGCCATCACTTTGACGCGCGACACCAGCGCTGCGTGCAACGCTCGGCGCGGTTCAACGATGTCGCGCAGTGCGCCGTCCACACGAAACCTCACCAATGATCGGCGTTCAAAAATTTCAAGGTGAATATCAGATGCATTCTCTCGTACAGCCTGCGTCAACAGTGCATTGATAAGCTTGACGATTGGCGCATCGTTCTCAGTTTCAAGCAGATCGGTGATTTCGGGGAGCGACTCGGTCAGTGCCGCCAGATCTGCCTCGGACTCAATATTGGAGGTAATGTTGGCAACGGCGTCAGCAACTTGGTCGTCAGATGTCGCTTCACCAAAAGCGTACGCTCTGGCGAGCCGCATTTGGAATTCTTCAGTCGAAAGCAGGACGTGTTTGACGGTTTTGCCTGTCAAACGTCGCACCTCAGCCAATGTTGAGGACTCTGGGTTCGGAGCCAACCAAACCTCGATCTCGTCGTTGCCATCGGGTTTGGCCAATATGCGTGCGGTAATCACACCGCGTGCTTTGGCGAAGTGGTACGGCAACAGGCGTACTGCAGCACGGTCTGCGACCTCGACGACTTCGCGTTGTTTAGCCTCGTGTGCACCCACGTTATTTTTTCTCAGCGGCCTTTGATTCTATTGGCGGTGTTGTTGTCGGGGGTAGTGCCGACAGCTGCGGGCCACCGGCGGGTGGCAACAAAGAATCGGCTTCCCTCAAATGGCCGGCTTGTTCGCCGCGAATGTAATCGTAGCGCGACCCGGTCAGCTGCGCCGCAATCTTGCTGTCGCGAATGACTAGTGGTCGCAAGAACACCATCAAGTTGGTTTTCTCTCGGCTGCGAGTCTGGTACTTGAACAGGTTGCCGATGACAGGAATATCCCCAAGCAGTGGTACGCGGCTGTCGCCATTTTTGGCATCAGCCGAGATCAGGCCGCCGCTCACCCCGGTCGGTCCGTCATCCACCAGCACGGTGGTTTCGGTGGAGCGTTTATGGGTAATCAGATCAGCCGAACGGATGGTCGATGAGGTCGGCACCACGCTTGACACTTCTTGGAACACTTTCAGTTTTACCGCACCACCTTCGGCAACCTGCGGCGTCACCCGTAGCGTCAAACCAATGTCTTTACGCTCGATGGTTTGGAACGGGTTGGTAGCGATGCTGGTCGATTGTGTGTAGCTACCAGTCACAAACGGCACGTTTTGGCCCACCACAATCTTGGCTTCTTCATTATCAAGCGTGAGGATGTTCGGTGTAGACAGCACGTTGGCGCGCTGGTCGTTCTCAAGGGCGCGCGCCAGTGCGCCAAGGTTGAGCACGGTGCCGATCCCGGGCAGCGTCACTTGCCCACGCACCACGCCGATATTGAGGCCCTGGCCGATGGTGCCGATATTTTGCGCGCCGGTGATGATGTTGGTGCCGGAGCCACCGAAGTTGGTGCCGCCGATCACCTGCGCTCCGCCACGGGTGACACCGGTTAAGTCCTGCCATTGAATACCAAACTCGGCGGCGACAGATGAAGTCACCTCAACGATCAACGCTTCGACATAAACTTGCGCGCGCCGCTGGTCCAACTTGTCGATGACACTGCGTAGCGCGTTGTAGACATGGTCC
>JBEILF010000063.1:0-12648 GCA_040379385.1 Burkholderiales bacterium
GCCGAAGAAATCACGACCCTCGACAATCTGAGCCTTGCCCTTATCGGTGGCGGCGAAGCACTCGTCAATATCTAAATCCCCATCAAACACTATCTAGGAGACTGACATGAGCAAAGAAATCAACACCCTTGAAACCCTTGAACTAAACAACGCCGTCGTCGAAGTGGCCGCCGAAGAAATCACGACCCTCGACAATCTGAGCCTTGCCCTTATCGGTGGCGGCGAAGCACTCGTCAATATCTAAATCCCCATCAAACACTATCTAGGAGACTGACATGAGCAAAGAAATCAACACCCTTGAACTAAACAACGCCGTCGTTGAAGTGGCTGCCGAAGAAATCACGACCCTCGACAATCTGAGCCTTGCCCTTATCGGTGGCGGCGAAGCACTCGTCAATATCTAGGCCTGAGTGGCTAGCGCAACTTTTCTTGACCCGACAATCGACTCTGGACGATGACTAACCATCACCACGGTTGGAACGATGTCTTTTAGACGGTCACGAATCTGGGATTCCTGCGTTGAATCGACTTGATCGAGTGTCTCGTCGAGGAATAACACCACTGGCTTGCGGTAGAGCGCGCGTGCGAGCAGCACGCGTTGCTTCTGCCCACCGGACAGCGACGAGCCCAGCGCACCAACAAAGGTGGAGTAACCCATTGGCATCTTTACGATATCCGCGTGAATATCTGCCGCTTCAGCACACGCCTGAATGGCGGCCATGTCGAATTCACCACCGAATGCAATCGCGTCCCCGATTGACCCGATGAATAACTGATCATCCTGCATCACCGCACCAATCAGTGCGCGGTATTGCGCCATATCCCAATCCTTCAAGTCACGCCCGTTGACCATCACCTGACCTTCAGTCGGTGGTAGCAACCCCAATAGCACTTTTAGCAAAGTCGTTTTGCCACAACCAGATGGCCCCACCAGCGCGACCGATTCGTTGGGATGGATCTCCAGATTCACATGACGAAACGCAAAGCCTTCCGGCCCATACGCATATCCAAGGTTCTTCGCTTCAATTCTGAGCGCCTCTTTGGTGCCACCAGCGGCCCCAGTAACACTGGAGATCGACGCACTGCCAGCCTCAGGCTCTGCCAGCGCAATATCGGCAATCCGCTCCGCGTGCAAATCGAGCATGCGGAATTCATTCCATTTCTCGATCAAGTTGTTCACCCGGGAGAGGAATACCAACTTGAATCCAATGAACGCGTACAACATACCAACCGAGAACTTACCATCCATCACCAGTAACGCGGCGAGCCAAACAATAATGACGCTTTCGATACCAAAAATCAGGGCTTGTCCGCCGCGCTGGAAGATGCCAACACTCTGCACGTTGACGTTGGCGTTGATGTGTTCTACCACCAAGTTTTGGTAAGCAACACGACGTTCGTTTTCACGCATATTTAGCTTAATGGCCATCATGCCGCGCAGTGTTTCAATGAAGTGGGTCGAAGCTTTGGCTTCGTGCGCGAGCTGCTCATCGGTCGCATTGCGCTGTGGGTAGAAAAGCACCCATCTCAGCAACGCGTACAAGGCAGCTGCGCCCAACACCACACCCGTCAGCATCATGCTGTAGTAGGCCATAACCGCCAACGTGATCAACACCATCACGCCGTCGATGAATGTCTCAACAAACGTCGTCGACAGCGTTTTTTGGATGGCGTCAACGCTTCTAAATTTGCCAACGATGTCGCCGATGTTGCGCTTCTCAAACCAGCCCAGCGGTAAGCGCAGCAGGTGATTAAACAGTACCGTCAGCAATCGCAAGTTAAAGCGTGTGGAAAGATACACACCCACCCAAGCACGCACACCGGTGACCACCACCTGCATCACCACCAACGCAATAAACGCCACCCCCAGTACCGTCAGAAAATCTCGGTCGCGCCCGACCAATACACGATCAACCGTGAGCTGCAGGAAAAACGGCATTGCAATTGCGAACACTTCGATGGCGAACGACAACAGCACCAGCTGTGCGACTGCCCCGCCGAGACCCGAGCCCACCGAAAGTAGCTGTGTCGCGCTGATTTGTTTGCGCTCATCAACCTTCGAAAAACTCGGCGTCGGCGTGAACTCCATCGCCACACCTGTGTAGTGTTTGCCAGCATCGGCAAAGGTCATTTTGCGGACACCGCGCGCAGGGTCGTGAACGGTAATCGTCTTGGCCGACACCTCGGTCAACACCACAAAATGATTCATGTCCCAGTGCAATGCCGCCGGCAGTTGTAGTTTGCCAAGCGCTGGCAAATCTGCCTTTACACCGCGCGCGGCCAAGCCCATGGTCTCGGCCACTTGGCTGACTTGTTTGAGGGTGATTCCCTTTAGTGACGGCGACAAGCGCGTCCGCATCGCCAGCAGATCAGTTTGGTGGCCATGATATGTTGCAATCATCGCCACACAGGCGATTCCGCATTCGGGTGCCTCTGATTGCAGAATCATCGGCACGCGGCGGCGCAGCGCAGAGAAGATGCTGATCGCCATCAGAATCTCCCGCGCAACTGCATCACCGGCTCAAACAACCATTCAAGCAGGGTGCGTTTATCCAACAAGATATCGGCATTCACCAACATGCCGGATTTCAACGCAACTTCTTGTGTTCCGGCGGTAACTGTCTGCTTATCAAGTGCGACGGTGACGCGGTACACCGGCTCCTTGATGGCGAGCGGCCCGATTTTTTCTCCCGGTGACCAAACTGCTTGGCTGATGTCCTGCACCACACCGCGATACTGGCCGAAGCGTTCGTACGGGAAAGCCTCGTAACGCATGACCACTTGCTGGCCTTTGCTGATGAAGCCAATTGCTCGTGTCGGAACCAGCAACTCGACGCGCAACATGCTGCCTTTGGGCAGGATCGTCGCGAAACTTGCATCCGCTGCAACCGACTGCCCAACACTCACCGCGATATTGGTGGCGATGCCGTCGATCGGTGCCAGGATCAACGACTCGCGTTTTGCGTCTTCTTGCACCAGAGTCTGCTGTAGTTCCGAGATCTGGCGCGATAACTGATCAGCCTGCGCCCTCGCCTTAAGTTCGGCAGCCGGTTCATCCAGTTTCGCGGCGGCTAGGTCCCGCTCCAGCGTTGCGCGGGAGCGCTTTAGCGACTGCACCTTCAGTTCTTGATCAGTCACCTCGTCGCGCTTTTGGCGAACCATGATCTCGGAGGCGAATCTTTCCCTGCCAAGATCCTCAAACTTTTTGGCTTGCTCGCGCGCGGAGGCAAGTCGTTGCTCTTGTAAGCGACTTTCGCGATCGAGCTGGCTGATTTCGTTCTGTAGGTCCAATACCCGACGCCGGATTTGCGTGACCTGTTGGGCACCCAACTCCCGAATCTGCGCTTGCTCGCGCTCCAAGGACTCGCGACGCTGCCCCAGTTCACCGGCGACAACCGCTGCGGTAGAACGGGTCTGCCCGGTGGCACGCTCAAAAGACACTCTCGCCATCGGCATGCCTTTGGTGACTGCGTCGCCCTCCTTGATCATCAGTTCGGCGATCCGTCCGGCGTCGGAAAACAACACCCTTGCCGCGCCGATATCAGAAGCCAAAAAGCCTTCAACCCGCTCCCGGCGGGTGTACTGCCCCCAAATTCCCACCGCAATCACCAGGAAGGCGACCCCGGCCGCCAGTGCGGTGAACGCCCACATCGGCAACGGACGGGCATCAGTCGTCTCGCCGAAAAACTTCTCCCGCTGTGCGTTGATCGCTTCTTGGCGAAATAGTTGTTGTGACATCTCGGGCTGAACGGGCACCTAAGGGAAAAAGCGAATGGGCGGGGAAGCTTTCACCCCGGAATTCTAATTCACTATGTGTTTTGCTCCGAAATCGTCATTTTCTTACTCGTGCTACCTCTTGCTTGGTACCTCTTGCTGTTCATTAGCCGCGAAGAAATCACGATTTGTCATCGGCATGTCACAAGCCGGATAGATCATCCTGCCTGGCCTCCTCCCACTGAGCGGCTCGGCTGGACCGAGTATCAACGTCGGTGGCTTTTCCAAACGGCGAACCTAGGTTCGCCGTTCTTTTTTGGCGGCACGATGTCATACAAACATCAACAAACTGCAACATCCACGAAACCTCGACTTCGTAATCTTGCAGCAGACCAAACGACATCGGAGGCAGTATGTTGAAAGTGCAACGGTATCTCGGGTCCGCAAGGAAAAAGGATCGCTACCAAGTCTCGATCGCACGCACCGAACGGGAAGTATGCGAAGCACAGCGCCTTCGTTATCAGGTTTTTTTTGAAGAACTGGGCGCGTCAATCAACGCAAAGACGGCACTTGCAGAACATGATGTTGACCAGTACGACGCGGATTGCGAGCATCTCGTTGTTCGCGACACCGCCAGCGATTTGCTGGTCGGCTGTTACCGCATCATGCGGCCGGAAGCCGCCATGCGCCGCGGCGGCTACTATTCGGACAGCGAGTTTGATTTGGCGCGCCTAAACAACATCCGACCGACCACTGCGGAAGTGGGGCGTGCATGTATCCACCCCGAGTTTCGTTCCGGCTCAGTCATCATGCTGCTTTGGTCTGGCCTGACGCGATTCATGTTGGAGAACAACTACGAATACGTGATTGGCTGCGCGAGTATTCCGCTGTCAGACGGACACGACAACGCGTTAGCCGTCTATAATCACATGGCAGCGACAAACTTGGCACCAGCGGAGTATCGGGTTTTCCCAAAGAATCCCTATCCACTCACCCCCGCTACAACCGACCAAGTTCCCGGGTCAGACCATGCTTCTCGGGTCGTCCCGATTACGAGAGCGCGCATCCCGGCGCTGATCAAGGGTTACAGCCGCCTCGGCGCGTGGATGTGTGGTGCGCCTGCGTGGGATGCGGACTTCAATACCGCTGATTTGTTTGTACTCCTACCGATCAGCCGTATGTCGGGCGCGTACGCAAAACACTTTATGGCCGTTGACCGAGCTGCTTAGCGGCGGGCGCTCCGCCTCGTAAGAAGAAATGGAACGCGCGAAGCCAACATCGGGTGGGGCTTCGCGCGTTGGCGCTAGTAGGTTCGGCTACTGAAAACTTGGGACCTGATTGATCTCAGCGTGATCAAGCAATCGCAGCTTGGACAGGTAGTGTCGATCTAACCGCCAATCTTCGATTAAACCGAGGGCGAGTTTGAACTGCTCACGGCTCATGTTGTAGAGCTTATTCAGTTCATACGGCGCATTAGTTTCGAGCGCAACGGCGAGCTCAAGCAACGCCTTTGTCTCGCCGGTGTCGGGGTTTTCCACGATGTACTGTGCGACTTTCTTAATGTTGTTCATATTGGTGTTGACTCATCAATTTACGTGCAAGAAATCACGCAAGACAATTGTAGCGGTCAAGTGCTGACACAAAACTGTCATTTACATCTTTTTCTGCACAACAACCGCCCACCTGAAAATGAGCCCGAATCGGCCTAGCGTTCGATTGCAAACCACCAAGCTGTCATGCCGCTGAAGTGCTTGTGTCACAAAAGGTAAGTGTTCGCTCGCTAGCATTGTCTAGACCATCCACAAAAGGGGCAATCGTGTTCGACGGCATCCCGCAAAGCACCACCGCGCAACGACCGGATTTGACTGCGCCCACCCCGGGTAATCTCCCCTTTGGCCGCCCAACCCCGCCGGTCGAGCCGGAGGCGGGGGGAGATAACGCTGCAACGCTCCACTTCCGCACTATCTGGATTTCAGACATCCACCTTGGCACCAGCGGTTGTCAGGCTGAGCTATTGCTGGAGTTTCTAAAGCACACTGAGTCCAAGCAGCTCTATCTTGTCGGAGACATCATTGACGGCTGGCAACTTGCGCGACGCTGGTACTGGCATCGCTTGCACAACGACGTGGTGCAAAAAATTCTGCGCAAAGCGCGCAAGGGCACCCGTGTGACGTATGTAGCGGGCAACCACGACGAGTTTGCGCGACACTTCTTGGGGCTTGCCTTCGGCGATATCGAAATTGTTGACGAGGCAGTACACACCACGGCGACCGGGAAACGACTATTGATCCTGCACGGCGATCAATTCGACGCCGTGGTGCAGTGCGCCAAGTGGCTCGCCCACTTAGGTGATATGTTGTACGGCATATCCCTCGAGCTGAATCGGGGCCTGAACCGCGTGCGGCGTGCGCTGGGACTTCCCTACTGGTCACTATCGCAATACTTAAAACACCGTGTTAAAAATGCGGTCAGCTATATCAACGCCTTTGAGGAAGCGGTTGCCCGAGAGGCGAAACGGCGTAAGCTTGACGGCGTCGTTTGTGGACATATCCATCGTCCGGAAATTCGCGACATCGACGGCATCACCTACTGCAATGACGGCGATTGGGTGGAAAGTCTATCGGCGTTAGTTGAAACTACAGACGGCGAACTGCGCCTGATTAGCTGGCTCGATATTGAAGCTTGGCGTAACAGCAAAGCGGTCGAGCAAAGTGCATCAACAATCGGTGGCACACAGTTACCGCTGCCGCTCTTATCGAAACAAGCAACATAGTAGGTGATTGGCATTCACCCACAGTACCCGGGCCACGCTTTCTAAGGCAGCAATGCCTATAGCAGGTCGGGACAAATGACGGCTCGTAGTACCACCGGGCGTGCGTCTCGCCCCTCAGCACCATCGCCCCGACGCCGATTCGTCAGCCACCAAATGGAGCCTTTACGCACCGCGATCTCGCACTCTTCGCCAAACAATAAAAACGACACTAAGCGACCAATCGTCGGCTGATGCGCGACGATAACCGCAGGATGCCGATTTTCAGGCCAGTCTACGGCAGCGAGCAGTTGCGCCACATCGGCATTCGAGCCAAGTTCCGGTTCAATGGTCAATTTTCGGCCCGACATGCCCGTCAACGCTTCCGCAGTCTCGATATCACGCTGCCAATGGCCGCTAAAGACTCTCGTGCTATCGGCCAAGCGCGGCTCCAGCCAATTCGCCATCTGGGCTGCTTGCTTTCGCCCTTTGCCACTCAATTTGCGGGAAAAGTCGTCCCCATGCTCAACCGAGACAGCATCCGCGTGGCGCCACAAAATGAGATCCATGGCGAATGTTCAAATAAGGTTGTTTCAAGCATAAGTCAGCCCTTGGAAGACGGTCGGCCGGGCTGTCACGAAGCCGTCACAATTGGTTCGTAAAGTCCTTTGAAACAAGAATTAGTCACTCAGGGCAGTATCACAAATTACAAACTGGAGCACATCAATGAAACTCAAGTCCATCATCACCGGATCCATCGCGGCGGCTGGCTTGGCCTTCGCGAACTTCGCTATCGCGGTAGACATTACCGGCGCAGGCGCGACTTTCCCGTTCCCAATCTATGCCAAATGGGCGGAAGATTATAAGAAGACCTCGAATTTCAACATGAACTACCAGTCGATTGGCTCTGGTGCCGGCGTTCGCCAAATCCAAGCCAAGACGGTCGATTTCGGGGCCACTGACGCGCCTCTTTCTGGCGAACAATTGGCAAAGGACGGCTTGATTCAGTTCCCCGCCATCATTGGCGGTGTGGTAATGGTCGTCAACCTTGAGGGTGTTGCGCCAGGCGCAATGCGTTTGACCGGCCCAGTGGTTGCTGACATATATCTTGGCAAGATCAAGAACTGGAATGATCCGGCGATTGCTGCCCTGAACCCGGCGCTCAAACTCCCGGCTGATCCAATCACAGTCGTACGTCGTTCAGACGGCTCCGGCACAACCTTCTTATTCGTCGATTACCTGTCGAAAGTCAGTCCGGAGTGGAAGACCAAAGTCGGTGTGGGCAATGCCGTGTCTTGGCCGGAAGGTGTGGGCGGTAAAGGTAACGAAGGTGTTTCGGCCTATGTACAGCGCATTAAAGGCTCGATCGGCTACGTAGAGTATGCGTATGCCAAGAAAAACAAAATGTCGCACACTGCGCTCCGCAATCAAGCCGGTACATTTGTGCAACCTGACGACGCGACTTTCCAAGCCGCTGCCGCTGGAGCAGAATGGGACAAAACCCCGGGGATGGGTGTGGTGTTGACCAACCAAGCAGGCAAGGATGCCTACCCGATCACCGGTGCCTCATTCATCTTGATGTACAAGAACCAGACCAACGCCGACAAAGGCTTGGCCGTGATGAAGTTCTTCGACTGGGCGTTGACCAACGGTGACAAGGCCGCGCTTGAACTCGAATACGTGCCAATGCCGCCAGTGGTTGAGACACTGATACGCAATCTGTGGAAAGCTGAAGTTAAAGGTCCGAACGGACAGGCTCTCTGGAAGTAACGATCATAAGCGGTCGTTGATGTGGGCTGTCGCGAGGTTTGCTCGCGCAGCTCATGTCGTCTAAATGGCCTTAATGACGCTAAATGCTGCACCCGCTAGAATAAGGTTCCGTCATGAGTCTGACCGAGACTGGCCCGATGGCTGGCAACACACGCAAAGAGACCTACGTGTCGACTGAAGAACAACAACGCCAAATCGCAGCGCGTCTCGCTAGGCAACGTTTTCAGGACGCCGCTTTCCGCAAGACAACCTTGAGTTTTTCGCTGTTTGTCTTGTTGTTGTTGGGAGCGATCATCGCGTCCCTCGTTTTGGGGGCGTACCCAATTTTTGAGAAATTTGGGTTTGGATTTATCACCAGCCAAGCATGGAACCCAGTCACAAATGACTTCGGCGCGGCCAACGCAATCTACGGCACCGTCGTCACCTCGTTCATCGCGCTGCTGATTGCATTTCCGGTCAGCTTTGGTATCGCCATTTTCCTCACTGAACTTTGCCCAGTGTGGTTAAAACGCCCCCTCGGCACGGCCGTTGAACTCCTCGCGGCGATACCGTCAATCATCTACGGAATGTGGGGCCTGTTTGTATTCGCGCCGCTGTTCGGCCAATATGTACAACCGTTCCTGACCCGTTACCTAGGTGACGTCCCCGTTATCGGCGCGCTGTTTCAGGGGGCCCCGATGGGCATCGGTATGTTAACGGCCGGCATCATCTTGGCGGTTATGGTCATTCCTTTTATTGCCTCGGTAATGCGCGATGTGTTCGAGATCGTGCCCGGTGTGCTGAAAGAATCCGCCTATGCAATGGGAGCGACCACATGGGAAGTGGTGCGTAACATTGTTTTGCCTTACACCAAGGCCGGCGTGGTCGGCGGCACCATGCTAGGCCTCGGTCGCGCCCTCGGCGAAACCATGGCGGTGACGTTTGTGATAGGCAACACCCCCAAAATTGCCGCGTCACTATTTGAACCCGGCGCCTCTATTGCCTCAACCATCGCCAACGAGTTCGCAGAAGCGGGAGACGGCGGCCACGTCGCGGCGTTGATCGCCGTGGGTCTGATCCTGTTCTTCATCACGCTGGTGGTGTTATCACTGGCGAAGCTGATGCTCATGCAACTTTCCAAAGGTGAAGGAGCGCGCACATGACACCCGCTACCGCATCGCTTTACCGCAAACGAGTGTTCGTAAACCGTGTCGCCCTCACCCTTGCGCTTGCCGCGATGGCAAGCGGGATGATTTTTCTGCTTTGGATCTTGTCGGTGCTTTTTATCAAGGGCATTGGCGGCTTAAATCTCGCAGTGTTTACACAAATGACACCTTCTCCAGGCAGCCCTGGCGGACTGCTAAACGCCATTTTTGGCAGTCTGGTGATGGTAACTTTCGGCACGTTGCTGGCCACACCAATCGGTATCTTGGCGGGTATCTACTTAGCTGAGTTTGGCAAGACGGGATGGGTTGCACCGACAACGCGGTTTGTTAATGACATTCTTCTGTCCGCGCCTTCCATCATCATCGGGCTGTTCGTCTACACAATCTACGTAGCTAACGTAAAGCACTTTTCCGCGTTTGCCGGCGCAATCGCCCTCGCCATCATCGCCATTCCGGTGATTGTGCGTACGACGGAGACGATGCTTATGTTAGTTCCCGCAAGTCTTCGCGAGGCCGCCGCCGCCCTTGGCGCCCCTGAGTGGAAAGTGGTGACATTGGTTGCGCTGCGCGCGGTCCGCAGTGGCGTCATTACCGGCGTCCTGCTGGCAGTAGCTCGCATCAGCGGCGAAACGGCACCACTGCTGTTTACAGCACTCAACAATCAGTTCTGGTCTAGCGACCTAAACGCCCCGATGGCGAATCTGCCCGTGGTCATCTTCCAATTTGCCATGAGCCCATTTGAGAACTGGGTAGAACTGGCTTGGGCAGGTGCTATGCTCATTACCTTCTCCGTGCTGGCGATCAATATCATCACCCGCGTGATATTCCGCCAGCGCTCCAACTAACTCTGTTGTTGACGAGACCTATATGAACGCAGTCCTGCAACCATACGAAACGCCCGTGACGCCGACATCAAAGATCTCGGTTCGTAATCTCAATTTCTTCTACGGCAGCTTTCAGGGCCTCAAGAACATCAACCTTGAGATCTTAGAGCGCCGGGTGACAGCCTTCATTGGTCCGTCTGGTTGCGGAAAATCCACTCTGTTGCGCACCTTGAACCGAATGTACGACCTCTATCCTGGGCAACGTGCCGAAGGCGAGATCATCATGAACGGCAAGAATGTCCTCGACAAATCTCAGGATCTGAATTTACTGCGCGCAAAAGTGGGCATGGTGTTTCAGAAGCCAACCCCCTTCCCCATGTCCATCTACGACAACATTGCGTTTGGCGTAAAGCTCTATGAGTCGCTTTCAAAAGCCGAGATGGATGAACGTGTTGAATGGGCATTGAACAAAGCGGCTATCTGGGGTGAAGTCAAAGACAAACTGAAACAGAGCGGTCTGTCGTTGTCCGGTGGCCAACAACAACGTCTTTGTATCGCGCGCGCCGTTGCCGTCAAGCCGGAAGTGGTGTTGTTGGATGAGCCAACATCCGCACTTGACCCGATCTCGACGGCGAAGGTCGAAGAATTGCTGCACGAATTAAAGCAGGATTACACCATCGCCATCGTCACTCACAACATGCAGCAGGCGGCGCGTGTGTCCGACTTCACCGCCTACATGTACCTGGGTGATTTGGTTGAGTATGGCGTGACCGATGAGCTGTTTATCAAGCCAAAGAAAAAAGAAACCGAAGACTACATTACGGGTCGTTTTGGCTAAGCCGTTCTGGGCTCCCAAAAAAACGCCAGCGCCACGCTGGCGTTTTCATTTGGAACCTCCCCGACAATCAAGGGTTTCACAAATCCTTCATACGGCTGTCACGTAGTGTTTCTAAATTGTGATTTGCTATCTCGCAAACACAAATATAGGGGCGCAACACATGTCATATGACAAACGCGAAGAAGATGTCGTTACGAATCTCTCCAACAATGCTCACATCGACGATATCGTCGAACAGAATCTCGCTAATCCGAATCGTCGCCGTTTGATGGCCACAGGCGCTGGCGCAGCCGCACTTTCCTTCATGTCGCTCACGGGTTGCGGTAGTAGTGACTCCAGCAGCCCCGCGCCTGTGACACCCGCACCGACCCCGACCACTCCACCGGTCGGCAAAGTGTCCGCACTCGGCTTTCCAGCCGTGTCAAAGTCACTTGCTGACGTCGTTACCGTCCCGCCGGGGTACCAAGCTTCCGTGTTATTTCGTCTGGGCGATCCGCTGAATGCAGCGACCCCCGACTACCGCAACGACGGCACTGAACCCGGCGCTTCTTTCGAGTTCCGCGCTGGCGACCACCACGACGGTATGGACTACTACGGCCTCAGCGCCACCGGCACACGCGATGCAAACTCCTCGACGCGTGGACTCATGTGTATCAACCACGAGGCGCTGACGCCTGCACTCCTCCATGCCAACGGCGTCACATCGGTCAGCGGCGTACGCACGGTTCCTGATGAGTGCATCAAGGAAATGAACGCGATGGGCGTTGCGGTTGTGGAAATCGCCAAAGCCGCCAACGGGACATGGAGCTACGTCCGCAATTCGAGCTTTAACCGCCGCATTACAACGATCACCGATACGATTTTGTCGGGGCCTGCTGCGGGCAGCAGCTTCATGATCACAAAACATTCACCTAACGGCACCCGTACCCGTGGTACCGCCAACAATTGCGCGCACGGCACCACGCCATGGGGAACCTATCTTGCCTGCGAAGAAAACTGGGCCGGTTATTTCCGCCGCGTGACCGCCGTCGATAACCCTAAGCGTACCGCCAAAGAGCTGACGTCCTTCGCTCGTTACGGCGTCGCTGGCACTGGTCGTGAAGGCTGGGCTACCGCAACTGCAGCCGATCCTAACGATACCGTTTTCTCGCGCTGGAACGCCGAACGACTCGGCACCTCTGCTGACGGCAGTGATGATTTCCGCAACGCGCCGAATACCTTCGGTTGGAACGTGGAAATTGATCCGTACAGCCCGACATCTACGCCGAAGAAGCGTACCGCGATGGGCCGCTTCGCCCACGAAGGCGCTTGGGTCGGCAAGGTCACAGCCGGACAACCGCTTGTCTGGTATATGGGCTGTGACTCACGCGGTGAGTACATCTATAAATACGTGTCGAACGCCAACTGGGATCCAGCGGACGCATCGCGCGGACTCGCAGCTGGCGACAAATACCTTGACGACGGCAAACTCTACGTCGCTCGCTTCAATGCGGATGGGCTGGGTGAGTGGCTGGAGCTTCGTTTTGGTGTGGGCAACATCACCAGCACCAACACGACATACGCATTTGCTAATCAAGCAGACGTGTTGATTAACGCTCGTTTGGCCGC
>JBEILF010000064.1:0-12645 GCA_040379385.1 Burkholderiales bacterium
GAATGCCGGCCTATCGCTCAAGGGCTCCGTTGCAGCGTCAGACGCGTTCTTTCCATTCCGTGATGGTCTGGATGTGATCGCCGAGGCGGGTGCAACTGCGGTCATTCAACCGGGTGGCTCGATGCGCGATGATGAAGTCATCAAGGCGGCTGATGAGCATGGCGTTGCGATGGTGTTGACCGGCATGCGGCACTTCCGTCACTAAATGGCGCATCTCGCTACTGCGCTTGGCACAGCGTTGTTGCGCCGGCGCTCGTCGCACGTGAAGCACCATTTAGACCTACGACCCTAAACAATCAATGAAACTACTTGTCATCGGCTCCGGCGGCCGCGAACACGCTCTCGCTTGGCGCCTCGCACAAAAAAAACGTGTTCAGTGTGTTTACGTCGCACCCGGTAACGCCGGCACCGCGACTGAAGACGGGCTCATCAATGTCAACTTAACCGACATCGGTGAGTTGCTGGCGTTTGCGGAAAAAGAAGATATCCATCTCACGGTGGTGGGGCCGGAGGCTCCGCTTGCCGCGGGTGTTGTCGATACTTTTCGCGCTGCGGGAAGAAAAATATTCGGCCCGACCAAGGCTGCGGCACAGCTCGAGTCGTCGAAAGATTTTGCCAAGCAGTTCATGGTGCGCTACCAGATTCCGACCGCGCGTTATGCCACGTTCACCGACGGCAAGCTCGCGCGTGAATATGTCACCAAGGAAGGCGCGCCGATTGTCGTCAAAGCCGATGGCCTTGCGGCAGGCAAAGGGGTTGTCGTTGCGATGACGGTTGCCGAAGCGGTCTCAGCCATCGACACCATGCTCGGTGTGGATGAAAAACCCATCGCCGGACGTGTGGTCATCGAAGAATTCATGGAAGGCGAAGAAGCGAGCTTTATTTGCATGTGTGACGGCAAATCCGCACTGCCGTTTGCGTCCTCGCAAGACCACAAACGCATTTTCGACAACGATCAGGGCCCCAACACCGGCGGCATGGGCGCTTATTCGCCTGCCCCCATCGTGACGCCTGAGGTTCATGCGCGGGTGATGCGCGAAGTGATTAACCCCACGCTCAAGGGCATGGCCGCCGAAGGCATGCCATTCACGGGCTTTCTGTATGCAGGCCTCATGATTGACGCATCCGGCAAGCCGCGTGTGGTGGAGTTTAATGCACGCATGGGTGACCCCGAGACGCAGCCGATCATGATGCGACTGAAGAGCGATTTTCTATCGCTCGTCGAGGCCGCCTTGGATCACAAGCTGGCAGATATTGATGCCGAATGGGATCGGCGCGCGGCCCTCGGTGTGGTAATGGCGGCCGGCAACTATCCCGACACGCCGCGCAAGGGTGATGTGATTACTGGATTACCCACCGCGACCGACGATGCCAAAGTTTTTCACGCTGGCACATCCCGGCAGGACGGCAAAGTGGTCACCAACGGCGGGCGCGTACTTTGCGTCACTGCACTTGGCGACACAGTTAAACTCGCCCAGCGTCGCGCTTATGAAACCCTCGACGGTATTCGGTTCGAGGGCATGCAGTTTCGCAAAGACATCGGCTACCGCGCCATCAAACGTTAGCGCTGCGACGCGACCGTCCAGTCGCACCATGCCTGAAAATACAAAGTACCCAACAGACGGACACTTTCAAGGCAAAATGCCTGAAAAGCCGCCCTCTTCCTTGCGTTTCAAACTTGACTAACCATGAATCCTAACGCCGTCCGCGAATACCTTCTCCATCTCCAGTCGTCGATCGTGTCACGCATGGAATCCATCGATGGCGGCACATTTATCCGTGATGAATGGCAGCGGCCTGAAGGCGGTGGCGGCATCTCCCGCGTGATTGAAAACAGCAAGGTGCTAGAGCGCGGCGGCATTTTGTTCTCCCACGTGGTCGGCAGCAAATTGCCACCTTCCGCAGCGGCCAACCGACCGGAGATTGCCGGACGTCCTTGGGAAGCCATGGGTGTTTCGCTGGTGCTGCATCCACGCAATCCCTACGTGCCGACAGTGCATATGAATGTGCGCTTCTTCATCGCCAGAGCAGACGCCAACAAAGCCAGCGGCGAGGATGTGTTTTGGTTTGGCGGCGGGATGGATCTGACTCCCTACTACGGCTTTGACGAAGACTGCGTCCACTTTCACCGCACCAACAAAGACGCGCTCGATAAACTCAGCCCCGCATACTTCCCGCGCTACAAGAAATGGTGTGATGAATATTTTTGGTTGAAGCACCGCAACGAGCCGCGCGGCATCGGCGGCGTATTTTTCGATGATTTTCACGACGGCGGCTTCGACCATGCCTTCGCACTCCAACGCGCCGTCGGCGACGCGTTCAATCATGCCTACGCACCAATCGTCGAACGCCGCATGAATACCGCCTATGGCGAACGCGAACGCGACTGGCAGCTCTACCGTCGCGGTCGCTATGTTGAGTTCAATTTAGTCTGGGACCGCGGCACGCACTTCGGTTTGCAATCGGGTGGCCGCACCGAATCCATCCTGGCCTCGATGCCTCCACACGCGATCTGGCGGTACAACTGGGCACCGGAGGCTGGCACGACTGAGGCCGAGTTGCTCGCGAAATATGTGAACGGGCGGGATTGGGTTTAGTCGAGGCGCGCCTCAAAC
Organism: Burkholderiales bacterium; assembly: GCA_040379385.1. GTDB lineage: Bacteria > Pseudomonadota > Gammaproteobacteria > Burkholderiales > Usitatibacteraceae > UKL13-2. The sequence goes on from JBEILF010000064.1 coordinate 2,616, forward strand.
ACCAACCGGCTGAGTAACACGCTTCATCGCCCAGTCGAGCGAACAACCTGCACACGGGCTCCGCGTTCGACCGCGCCCCATGAAATGTTCAGGCTAGGCGCGTGGAGTATCGGTCGCCGACGCGGGCGGCGATGGTGGGCGAATAGCATCACCTCGATTGATCGCAGCGCGCATCAGCATATGTGCTGATACCGGCGCGGTGATAAAGATAAACAGCGTAATCAATAGCTCATGAATACTTAAGTTGCGGCTGGCGGTGCTAAAAAAAAGTATTGAGGCAATCAGCGTGCAACCAACACCCAGGGTTGATGCTTTGGTTGGGCCATGGATGCGTTTGTAGAACTCACTAAGTTTGGCCAAGCCAAATGAACCCACTAGTGCAAACAAGGCACCAAGCATCACCAGTATCGCGATTGCGATATCCAGCCATATCGGCATCATCGGACGATGTCTCCACGATCCAAGAACTTCGCCATCACCACTGTGCCAATAAAACCCAGCATGGCGATCACCAATGCGACTTCAAAAAAGACACTTGACGCCGACACGAGACCTAACAGTAACGTGAGTGCCAGCACGTTGATGTAGGCAGTATCGAGGGCAAGGATTCTGTCCGTCGTACTCGGGCCGCGAATCAGGCGATACAGATTCAACAGCAGCGCGATAGCAAATGCTCCCATTGCAATGGTCACGGCATACTGGGAAAAGGTTCCCAAATGTGCAGACGTGTTAAACAGGGTCTTCATCATTCGAAAATCTCCTTCAATGGAAGTTCGTATCGCGCTTTGATGTCTTTAATCAGCTGCGCTTTGTCCGTGACGTGTAACGCATGCACCAGCAGGTACTTGTCATCTTCTGAAAAATCCACCGATAACGTTCCGGGCGTCATAGTGATAATGCCGGCCAGCGCAGTCTTCGCATAAGTGTCGGTAACCTCCAGCGGTATCCACACAAAGTCGGGTTGAATATCAGCTTCCCGGCCGAGAATCAGGCGTGCCACATCGAGGTTCGACTTCAAGATGTCAATCAGCACAATCACGCTGAGCACCACAACGGTGAGCAGTTGTTTTGGATAGGTTGCCGACACCGCAAAGCGTGACGTCCACAGCGGAATGATGCCTGCCAGTAAGCCGCCTAATAGCAAGTGCGCAGGATGAACCGTGTTGTTCAGCGCCAGCCATACCACCAACAATACGAGGCTCGTTCGGGGCTGCGGTAGCCAGCGCTTCATTTTGGTGCCCCCAGCTTGTTGATATCCTGAGTCGCCGACTTTTCAATCGGCAGCTTGCCGAGTACGTTGCTGATCATCGCTTGTGGCCTGCGCAGTTCGACCGCCGCCTGATCGGTGTATCGTTGAATCGGTGCGGCAAAGACCGTCAGGCAAACAAGTGCCGTCGCGACGGCGATGCAGGGAAGCAAGTACGCCGGCGCATTGCCAGCAGCATCACGCTTCCAGAACAGGCGGCTACCCATCCGGGCGTAGGCCAACATCGAAACAAGACCCCCGCCGAGGATTGCGAACCACAACCAAACCTGCCACGCCTGATTCACCGAACCCGCAAGAACGACAGCCTTGCCGATGAAACCGGCAAACGGCGGTAGCCCAGCAAGAGCGGCGGCACCAATGAAGAACAGTGCGCCAGTCCAGGCCCACGCAGCGCCGGGCACAGCATCGGCTGCCGCGAGCCGGGGGCCAGCCTCGTCGATTGCGGTGGTATTGAGAAAGAGTAACGCTGTCGCAAGGGTTGAGCCGATCAAATAAAACAGCGCGCCCGATAAGGCCATTGTGCCACCCATTGCGACAGCACAAACCAGCAGACCGGCTGAGGCAACAACAGACCAGCCGATCAGCGAACGCACGTCTCTGGCAGACAATGCCCCGGCAGCAGCGACCAGCAAAGTGAGCGGTGCAATGATCAATAGGGCTTGGCTCATGTATTGATTGATGATCCCGCCTTCGGGAAAGATCAGCGTCATGGTGCGAATGATGGCGACCACGCCGACTTTTGTCATCAGCGCAAAAAGTGCCGCGACCGGCAATACCGCCGCACGGTAAGTGTTGGTTAGCCAAAAATTAAGTGGTAGTAGCGCGGCTTTGATGGCGAATACGACCAGCAGCAAAAAGCCCGCCGCCGCCGCCAGCGCTTGTGAGTGGGCCGGTATGACACTAACCCTCTGTGACAAGTCGGCCATGTTCAGCGTACCCGTCACACCATACAGTAGCGACACCGCGATCAGAAAGATCGCCGAACCCACCAAATTGATCACCACGTAGTGTATCGCGGCATTCGTGCGCCGCTGATCACTGTGTTGCAACAACATGCCATAACTGGCGGCAAGCAGCACTTCGAAAAACACAAACAGGTTAAACAGGTCAGCGGTAAGGAAGGCACCGTTCAACCCCACCAATTGGAGCAAGAACAGCGGCGCAAAGTAGGTTCCCGATGAAACTGGTTTACCATCGGCAGGCTTGGAATTCGTCGCGGCAAACACAACCGCCCCAACGAATGTTGTCAGAAGCAACATAATCGCCGTGAGTTTATCGACCACTAACGCGATACCGTAGGGTGCCTTCCAGTTGCCAAGCAGATACACAAACTGCTCACCCCGGGCGGTTCGGTTCACTGCAAACAGCGCAACCGCAAGCAGCAGCAGAAGTGCCGCCCACGTCACACCACGCTGCAGCCGGGTGTTCGACTCAGCGACGCTTAAACACCATGCGGCAGCAACCAGCGCGATGGCAATCGGCAACACCGGTAAGTGTTTGGCGACCAGTTCAATCATGGCGCTTGGTCTCCATCGACGTGGTCGTGACCATTTTCGGCGTACGCCCGCACACCGATTGCCAGCAACACCGCCGTCATGCCAAACGAAATCACAATGGCGGTTAACACCAACGCCTGAGGCAGTGGATCAGCGTAATGGGCGAGAGTCTTCGGCAACGACCCGGCGATAATCGGCGGCTTGCCGACAGTCAGCCGTCCCATAAAGAAGATGAACAGGTTTACCGCGTAGGATATGAGCGTGAGCCCCAGCACGACATCAAACAGCCGCGTACGCAGCAGCAGGTAGATGCCACACGCCATCAACACGCCAACGCCCATGGCCACAAGTAGCGCGAGGCTCATACCGCCTCCTGCTTTGTCGAGGCGATGACGTCACGCTGACCTAACCGGCCCAGTGTTGCAAGAGCCAGCATCGTTCCGCCGATCACAGTGAGAAACACGCCGAGATCAAAGAACATCGCCGAGGCAATCGGCACCGCACCAATCAGCGGAAAGCTGAAGTACTTGAAAGTACTGGTCAGGAACGGGAATCCAACAAGCGCACTACCCAGGCCGGTGACACCGGCGAACAACAGGCCCCAGCCAATCCAGATCGGGTAACGCAGCCTCGCCCGCGCTTCCGCCGCCCGCTGGCCAACCGCCACATATTGCAGAATCAGCGCAACGGCAAACACTAGACCGGCGATAAAACCGCCGCCCGGCTGGTTGTGGCCGCGCAAGTAAAAATAAATCGACACGATCAATGCCATGGGCAATAGCAATGACGTTACGGTATTCAACAACAAGGAAACACGGGCGTTTTCAGCCAATTTCACCCCAAACTGCCCGTCAAATGGCGTGTTCGGTAAACGGAAGTCGCGCAACAGCAACGCGACAATCAGCCCCGCCATTCCCAATACAGCGATCTCGCCCAGCGTATCAAAGCCGCGATAGTCGACGATGATGACGTTCACCGCATTCGCTCCACCGCCTTTAGACACCGTCGTTTGCAAGAAATATGGCGCAATCGAGTTAAACGGTCTTTGTAGAACCTGATAAACAATCCAAGTGATTCCTACCCCCGCCAGACCCGCCAACGCTGCGTCTGGCCAGCGAACAGCGCCAGCCTCTGCCTTGCTCGTCTTCGGTAAAAAGTTAAGTGCCAACATCATCAAAATGATGGTGACAACTTCAACCAGCAACTGGGTGAGCGCAAGATCGGGAGCAGAAAAATAAACAAAGGCGAACGCCACCACCAAGCCAGTCATGCCGAGAAACAGCAAGGAAGTCAGTCGTTGTTGATGATTGATCGCGGTAAACACCGCACACGCCATACCGATCAACGCAATAACGATGACCGTCGGGTTTGCAAACTCGCTGCTGACCAACACGCGCCCAGGCATTGCTGTTGAAGGAAACAAGGCGAAGGCTGCACTGACGACCAAGACACAAGTGGCGACTATCAGCCAGAGGTAGCGTTGCAAATGACCATTCTGCGTCCATCGCGTGACGGCTGCGGCCGATGCCGTGAGGTTTTCGATGAACACATCGAACAGCAGCTTTGCATCACCCGGAAGTTTGACAATTGTGTGTAGGTTGATTTTTTTCTGAAGCGCAAAGTAGAGACCGACACCACCAGCCAGGGCAATCACACTCATCAGCAATGGCAGATTGAATCCATGCCAGATTGCCAATGTATATGCCGGTAGCGGTGCCATCAACGTTGCCTGTGCCGCCACTGCAAGCAGCGGCCCGACAGTCAACTGCGGGAAGACTCCAACCACGATACACAATACCACCAGCACTTCAACCGGCACACGCATAAAACGCGGCGGTTCGTGCGGCGTTTTGCTCACGGCATCCGGCCCAAACACTGGCTCACCGTTAAAAAACACGTCGTGAACAAAACGCATCGAATATGCCACGGCGGCGATGCCTGCAATAGTCGAAGCAATCGGCGTCGCAATCACAATCAGGCTGTGACTATCGACTGCTACCGCTTCGACAAAAAACATCTCTTTCGACAGAAAGCCATTCAGCAGCGGCACGCCCGCCATCGCCGCGCTAGCAACCATTGCGAGTGTTGCCGTGATTGGCATGTACTTCCACAACCCGTTTAAATGGCGCATATCGCGCGAACCGGCCTCGTGATCAATGATGCCAGCGGCCATAAACAAGGATGCTTTAAACACAGCGTGGTTGATGATATGAAACACTCCCGCCACCACCGCCAGCGGAGTATCAAGACCAAACAGCAGCGTGATGAGCCCCAGATGCGAAATGGTGGAATAGGCGAGCAAACCTTTCAGATCATGCTGGAAGATTGCGACACTTGCCCCTATTAAGAGCGTTGCAATACCCGCTGTTGAGACAATCCAAAACCACGAGTCATTGTCGCCGAGTACGGGGTACAAACGTGCGAGCAAAAAGACGCCCGCCTTGACCATCGTTGCCGAATGCAAATAGGCCGATACTGGTGTCGGTGCCGCCATCGCGCGGGGCAGCCAAAAGTGAAACGGAAACTGCGCACTCTTCGTCAACGCGCCTAACAACACCAACATCAAGATTGGTAGAAACAGCGGGCTGTTTTGGATGACTGTTTTGCTCGCGAGTACGACCTCGAGGTCATAACTGCCGACCGCTTTGCCGATCAACAACACTCCCGCCAACAACGCAAGGCCGCCCAACCCGGTGACCGCCAACGCCATCCTAGCCCCTTGGCGTGCGTCTTCACGATGCCGCCAAAAACCGATCAGCAGAAACGACGAAAGACTGGTGAGCTCCCAGAATACGGCCAGCAAGATCAAGTTGTCTGCCAGCACGACTCCCAGCATCGCGCCCATAAAAACCAGCAGGTAGCAAAAGAAACGCGGTGAGGAGTCGGTCGGAGAAAGATAATAGGCGCTGTACACGACGATGAGCAAACCGATGCCCAAGATCAGCAGGCCGAACAGCATGGCGAGCCCGTCTATCCTCAGCCCAAAGGCAACGCCAAGGGAGGGCAACCATTCGACACGCCAACGGATGATGGTGCCATCAAATACCGTCGTCGCGGTTAGCAACAGCAACACACACGCACCAAGCGTAAATATCCCCGCCAACCAGCCCGACAACTTGCGTTGGTCGGCAGGCACAAATAACAACAACAACGCCCCCAAAAACGGCAGCGCCAAAATTACGGTGATGACAACAGACGACATTGGATAGTAATGCTCTTGAGAATCTTTACACTCTGGTCAACTTGACGATAGCGTCTTCGGTCTTATAAGACTTGCGATGATGGTAACAATTGTGATTGGCACTACAAACGAGAACATGACGTTACTCAACATCGGCAACGCATCGTGCTCTTGCGACATCAAAATCAGATACGCAGTGTAGGCGGCGTAATAACCGACAAACACCCCCCCCTCCCAACGAGCGATTTCGCGTCCGGTGAAGAACACAGGTAAACACGCGACCGCTACCGCAAGCATTACCCACATATCGAAGGTCAGGACTGACGGCGCGACAGCAAGGCCAGTCGGAGCAACGATACCGGTCAAACCCAACACGCCAAGGATGTTAAACGTGTTGCTGCCAATGACATTGCCTACCGCAATGTCGCGGTGGCCGCGGATGGTGGCCATGATGGAGGTCGCAACTTCGGGCATGGACGTGCCTGCTGCAACAATCGTCAAACCGATGACGAGTTCCGAAACACCCATCGCTTTTGCAACGATAATCGCCGCTTCGACAAACCAATTCGACCCTTGCACCAACAACACGAGCCCAATGACGACTAGTACGATTTGTACGCTCCAGTGACGATCCCACTTACTCGACATGTCGATATCATCCGCGCCTTCCGCCTGCGCGGCAGTTGATTCACGGCGCGACTGCACCACCAAAAATACGGTATAGGCGACCAATAGACCAAACATGATGACGGCTTCGACACGATTGACCGAGCCATCAAACATGAATGCAGCCAACAGCAGCGTGGCACCGATCATGATCGGCACCTCTTGACGAATAATCTGGCGGTTAATGACCAACGGTGCCACTAATGCACACACGCCCAGGATGAACCAAACATTAAAGATATTCGAGCCCACTACGTTGCCAACGGCGATATCCACCTTTCCAGCCATGGCCGATTGCACCGACACTGCCATTTCCGGCGAGGAAGTGCCAAACGCGACTACGGTCAGCCCGACTACCAACGGCGATACACCTACCGAGATCGCGAGCTTTCCCGCACCACGCACCAGTGCCTCCGCGCCTACAACCAACAGCGCCAAACCGCCTACAAACATCATCAGTGTCACCATGATCGTTCTTTCTTTGTTTTCGCAAATAGTCGCAAACTAGCTCAGATTGGGCGTTATCAAAAGCGTTCCCAACATCCGCCTGATCAGACCGACAAATAGGCGAGCCGAACCGGCTCCGCGCCGTGTATCTTTTCCAGCCGCCGGACAATAAAGTGCCCGCGCGCCATGTTTTGAAAATGTTCAATGAACAAGGTATTGATGAGAGCGCCAGAAGCTGCGCCGATAATGGGAATCGCCTGTGCGGTCGCCTTCTCTGAAACCACAATTCCGAAACGTGACGCGATGAGCGAAGTTAGGCGAATCAGGGCGGGTGCGCCCGCTTTGCTCATGCCCTTTTCTGCAAGAAACTTACTGGCCTCTGATACGGCCCCAGCCATCGCAACGCGTGCCGCGAAGTAGCCTGACTCGGCCGCGTCGTCACTTGCCGTGCGCCCCCCCATGGCAAACACCGTCAGACAAGCAAGTCGAGTTTCAATATGCCTGATATTCTCCCCTTCACTCTTGGCAATGTCCGCCACCGACCTCAGCATGATGGTTGTCGAAATTGGTAACTCGACACTCAGCGCGAACAAGCCAAATGCACCACCCACCGCGCCAGACGTCGCTGCTGCAAACTTATGCGCGCGATCACGTGTTAGGTTGCTGTTACGGGAAGTCTCACTACCGATGGAGGTGACCGCCACATCGAGCGCCTTCATCATCGCCGCCTCTGACGCCTTTTGTACGGTCGATTGAAAGCGTGCTGGCAACATCGCCATGCCACGCTCAAGTGGCGAACCCAGCATTGAAGATAGGCGTGCGGCTAGGCTGGGGTTCTCCAGCAATAGCTTGGCACGTTTCAGTTCCGCGATTTCTGCTTTAGATATTGGCATGAGGCGAGTTTATCGCTGAACAAAGCAATGAATGCGACTGACGGTGCAGCAACTTTCCAACACTAGGCCGCTTCGCCAAGATAGGCTTCACGAACACGCGGATCTGTCAGCAACGACCGCGAATCCCCCTCAAAGCTAATGACACCGCCATCCATGACGTAAGCACGGTTGCTCACCTGTAGCGCAAGTTTGGCGTTTTGTTCGACCAGCAAGATGGTGACGCCACTGGCGGCCACTTCGCGCACCACCGCAAAAATCTTTTGCACCATGATGGGAGACAGGCCCATCGAGGGCTCGTCAAGCAGCAGCAACTTGGGTCGCGACAGCAGTGCGCGTGAAATTACCAACATCTGCTGTTCGCCGCCGGAAAGTGTTCCTGCGGTCTGCTTCGCCCGTTCTTTTAAGCGGGGGAATCGCTGATAGGCAATTTCCATATCACTGGCAATGCCCGCTTTGTCGTTGCGGCAGTAGGCACCCATTGCTAGGTTTTCTTCAATTGTCAGACCAGGGAAAACGCCGCGACCTTCCGGCACAAGGGCAAGCCCCTGCTGGGATATCCGATGGGGGACAACGCCAACAAGACTTTGCCCCTGATAACGTATTTCACCCGCAGTTGGCTTTAGCAGTCCGCTGATGGCTTTCAGTGTGGTGGTCTTGCCGGCACCGTTTGCGCCAATCAATGCGACGAGTTCTCCCTCGTCGACATGCAATTGAATGCCTTTCACCGCTTTGATGCCACCGTAACCGATATGTACGTTGTTTAGACTCAATAAGCTCATGCCGCAGCCTCGCTTTCAATATCGGTGCCCAGGTAGGCTTCAATCACTTTGGCATCGCGCTGTACGTCGGCGGGCACACCCTCTGCAATCTTCTTGCCGTAGTCGAGAACCGCCATACGATCACAAAGGCCCATCACGAGCTTCACGTCGTGTTCAATCAGCAACACCGTCACACCGCGATGGCGGATCGATTCGATCAGGCCGCGCAGCGCGACTTTCTCCGTCGCGTTCATACCTGCGGCAGGTTCATCAAGCGCCAATAACTTTGGATCGGTCGCCAGTGCTCTTGCGATTTCGAGACGGCGTTGATCACCATACGAAAGATGTTTGGCAACGTCATTGGCGCGATGATCAATTTGCACAAACTGGAGCAGTTCATGCGCGCGGGCTTCGATGGCTTGTTCTTCGAGGCGCGTCGCGCGATTGCGCAGCATGGCGCCAAACACACCAGCCTTAGTTCGCACGTGTCGACCAACCATCACGTTTTCAATCGCAGATAGATTCTGGAACAGCCGAATATTCTGGAAAGTCCGCGCAATGCCACGTTGCGCGATACGATCAGGGGTCATGCTTTCCAGAGTCTCGCCGTCAAACTTAATCGTACCAGCATTGTGCGGGTAGAGCCCGGTGATAACGTTGAACATGGTCGTCTTGCCCGCGCCATTCGGGCCGATCAAGCCAAAGATATGTCCCGCCTCAACACTAAACGAGACTTCTGACAATGCGATCAAGCCGCCGAACTGTTTTGTGACGCTGTTGATTTCGAGAAGTGCGCTCATGCCGTGCCTCCCTCATCGTCCTTCGTCAATTCGCGTTTACGGACTGCAGAGGGCAACAACCCTGCGGGGCGGTACAGCATCATAAGGACCATCGCAAAGCCGAACAGCAGCATCCGTAATACATCGGCTTCAATAATCTGTCGACCGAACAACGCATGCTGCGCCGGTTCGACTGTATAGCGCAGTACTTCGGGAACGAAGGACAGCAGTAGCGCGCCCAGCACGACGCCCCAAATATTGCCCATACCACCGAGCACCACCATGGCCAGAATCATCACCGATTCGGTCAGCGTGAAACTCTCCGGACTGATAAAGCCTTGGATGGAAGAGAACACACCTCCGGCCACACCGCCAAACGATGCGCCCATGGCAAAGGCCAGTAGTTTTAGTTTGGTGGTGTTGATGCCCATCGAACGCGCGGCGAGTTCATCTTCCCGAATTGCCTCCCATGCCCGGCCAATACGCGAATTTTGCAAACGCAAATTGATGATGATAACGATGACAAGCACTGCCAGCAGAAAA
>JBEILF010000065.1:0-12589 GCA_040379385.1 Burkholderiales bacterium
CGGCCACTCCTTTAGCGCGAGGTCTTGCGATCCCCCGCTTTCATCTCCCGATCGTATGCGGTATTAGCACAGCTTTCGCTGCGTTATCCCCCACTAAAGGATACGTTCCGATATGTTACTCACCCGTTCGCCGCTCGCCGCCAGGTTGCCCCGCGCTGCCGCTCGACTTGCATGTGTAAAGCATTCCGCCAGCGTTCAATCTGAGCCAGGATCAAACTCTTCAGTTCAATTCCTGTTTGCAAGACAGTTATCAGGCTCTCACCCAACAACGTCTTCCCAACTCAAAGCTTGCTTCACATCTAAATTGCTCTAGATGCGTTTACTTCTTTGAGACGGGTACTACTTCAATATTTTGAGCTCAACCTCGCCAGCAATCCGTGCACCTAAGCACCAGCTACCTTCCGCAATCAGCGAAAAGCCAATCACCCCCAGTAACCATCACCAGCAAAGCACCCCAATACCAGAGTACCCACCTCAATCGGTTGTCTAGTTTTTAAAGAACGACTCGAAACACATCCCCTTGCGGCTCCCTTTGGAACCGCAAACGGTTTGTTTCGAGGGATTGCAATTATGCAGTGCGGCACTAGTTCGGTCAACCCCCTTTTGCAAAAAAGTTTTCACCGTTGCGGGGAAAATAGGCTTAACGCAACTTGCGATACGGGAGTTTGGTAACCACATTCGGTCGCGCTCCCTCCGTGATCCTGCGCCAGATGGCTGGTGGAATCAAGTTTACCAAAAACTTGGCCATTCCCTTCTCCACCTACAGAGGGCGCTCACAGGATTATCATTTCGCTCTAACATGGAAACGCCTGCGTTATTGCTTGCAGGGCGCAGGCTGCTCGGCAACGAGGCAACAAATGAGCGTTTCTGTTATCCTGCTCGATTGTGTTATTGCCATTAACCGCAGTTTCCAAGCCGACCGATTGTTCCGATGAACCACATAAAGCTCAAAGTCGAAGTACATCAGGCAATGACGCGCATGACAACGGCAACCCGCGCTGTAGTAAAACGCCCAGGGCTGCGGCGAACGGCGGTTGCGGTTGGTGTACTGTTTGCCCTGCCCATCTTTGGCGTACTGACAGCATTTGGCGTATCGTCAGACACATCAACAACGCGGGTTGTTCAGCGTGACGTCGATCAGTTGATCACGTTGCCGGAGTTTCAAGAACAAGATGGCGCGCAGGTCGAATACCGGACTGCGGATCGCATACAACGTGGGGATACGGTTGCAAGCCTGTTACAACGACTCAGCGTGAACGACAAAGCCGCGTTTGAATTCTTGCGCAAGTCTAAGCAGGCGCGCGCACTGTTTCAGCTTCGCCCCGGCAAAACATTGCAAGCGGTAGTCGACGGCGACGGCGAGATGCAGTCACTGGTGTATTTCCATAGCGCCGACAAATTACTGGAAGTGGTTCGGGATCACGGCACATTTAAAGCTGTTGAAAAGCTCGTGACACCGACTGCACAAACCGTGCGTAAGTCTGGAGTCATCAAGTCATCGCTGTACGGCGCAACGGATGCCGCCAACATCCCTGACGCGGTTGCCAACCAGCTTGCAAGAATTTTCTCAACGGACATCGATTTTCATATCGACCTTCGTACTGGTGATCGTTTTTCAGTCGTCTACGAAATGCTCTATTACAACGGCGAGTTCGTCCGACCGGGTCGCGTGCTCTCCGCCGAGTTCTCCAACAAGGGCAAGACTTTCGAGGCATATCTGTTTACCGATAGTGAGGGCAACGATGGCTACTACGCGGCGGATGGCTCCAACCGGGCTAAATCTTTCTTGCGGTCCCCGCTTGCGTTTTCGCGCGTTTCGTCAGGTTTCGGCGGCCGGATGCACCCGATATTCCGCAACTGGCGGCAACACACAGGCGTTGATTTCGCCGCACCGCGCGGCACGCCCACTTGGGCGACCGCCGATGGCATCGTTGAGTTCGCGGGTGTAAAGGGCGGCTACGGCAACGTTGTTGAGGTCCGCCATTCCGGCTCGATCAGTACGTTATACGGCCATCTATCAGGGTTCGCATCAGGTGTGCGCAAAGGCGTGCGAGTCACACAGGGTCAAACGTTGGGCTATGTAGGTTCGACAGGGTTCGCGACCGGACCGCATCTGCACTACGAGTTTAAGATTGGCGGACAACATCAGGACCCGATGCGCGTCGCGTTACCGAAGGCAGATCCGCTCGCCGCCAAGTACATCGCCCAGTTTAAGGCCACTGCAGCCGCCCAAGGTACGCAGCTCGCGCTCATGCGCGACATTATCCCGAGCCGCTTCGAGTAGCTCGGCTACTGCTCAATTTTGCAAGTCTCTTTATTTAACCTAACCGCATGGTCAATTTCGGAGCATGCATAACGCTACCCGCTGGGCGCGAATTGTGTAATTGTTTGTGGCGGTGGCGCTGATAACAGGGCATTGATGGCGAGGTTTGCAGCATTACCCCCTGCGTGAACGTTAGCAAGAGTAAGTCTGTACATCGCCGCGCAACAAATCGACCGTAGGCGTTTGCATGGCTTGCCAAACAATACGCCGACACCAAGCCTCGCGACTTAACGCGTCCCATCAGTGTCGCGCACCGAAATATTGTCGGCACGCCTACTCTCACATAATGTCTGTCAGGTCACATCGCCCTAGCAAGCGCCTGCTCGATATCCCAAAGAATATCGTCGAGCGTTTCGAGCCCTACTGAGAGGCGAATCATATCGGGCGGTACACCGGCCTTTATTTGATCCGCCTCGCTAAGCTGCCGGTGCGTGGTGGATGCGGGATGAATGACGAGCGATTTTGCGTCGCCAATGTTTGCCAAGTGCGAGATGAACTGCAAAGCCTCGATAAATTTCACCCCCGCTTCAAAACTCGATACCGAGCCGGGTTTGATGCCAAACGACAGTAGTGCCCCTGCTCCACGCGGCATGTATTTCTCTATCAACGTATGGTACCGATTGGTGACCAACCCCGGATAATTCACCCACGCGACTGCCGGATGGTTATCGAGGAAAGTCGCAACAGCCATCGCGTTTTCACAATGACGATGCATACGCAGCGGGAGGGTTTCAAGCCCCTGCATCAACTGCCAAGCACTAAACGGTGATAGCGTCGGCCCATACACCCGCATCACCTCCATGCGCGCCTTCATGGTGTAGGCGAAGTCGCCAAATGTTTCAAAGAAGCGCACGCCGTGATACCCCGCAGATGGCTCGTGCATGCCCGGAAACTTGGCCGCAATTTTTTCTTCACCCCACGGAAACTTGCCGCTTTCGATGACCACACCACCCATCGTCGTTCCGTGTCCGCCCATAAACTTGGTGGCGCTGTGAATCACAATATCCGCGCCGTGTTTCAGCGGCTGGCAAAGATAAGGTGACGCCGCAGTGTTGTCCACCACAAACGGCACACCCGCCTCGCGCGCGATCATGCCAACCGCTTCTAGGTCGATCAGGTTGATCGCCGGGTTGCCCAAGGTCTCGGAGAAAACTGCTTTGGTGTTTGGCTTGATTGCGCGCCGAAAATTTTCTGGGTCATCCGGATCTACCAGTGTTGCCTCAATACCGAGTTTCTTGAAGTTAACGTTGAACATTGTATGGGTGCCGCCGTACAGCTTCGACGACGATACGATGTGATCTCCAGCCTCCAGAATGTTCAGTAACGCCACCATCTCTGCCGCTTGCCCGCTGGCTGTTGCGATGGCGGCCCGTCCGCCTTCCAGCGCGGCACAACGCTCCTCGAACGCAGCGGTCGTCGGGTTTGACAGGCGAGTGTAAACATTGCCGAATGTTTGCAGGTTGAATAGTGACGCCGCTTGTTCGGCGCTATCAAACACATATGACGTGGTTTGATAAATCGGCAGTGCGCGTGAGCCCGTCGCTTGATCGGGAATTTGCCCGGCGTGCAGCGCCAATGTCTCAAAGCCGAATTTGCGATCTGGCATGCTGGGCTGTCCTCAGGTTCGACGAAGCCACGATTCTAACGGCTGTCTCGCCCAGTCGGGGAATCACTCTAGGACATGATCAATCAGCTTTGCCCTTGACTGCGCGCGGACATGAAAGCTAACAGCTAACGCGGGCACCACAGTGGCAGTAGCAATCGCGGTGGATCGACCGGATTTTTTATGTCTTCTTGCCCCTTAAGTCACTAACGGTTTGCTTTCAGAAAAGCGACGGCCCGAGGCAACGTGTCGATCACAATGCTGTTGTGCGTTCCACCAGGCACGTCGAGCAGCGACACCGCCGTCCCATTGGCAATCAGCGTTTGCGCCAGAACTGTGGTTGCCCCCGCTGGCACCTGCTCGTCGGCAGACCCTTGCACCACTAGGACAGGTGCCGTCAGCCGAACCTGTCCGACCCGATTGGCCGTTGCGATGGACGCGAAGTCATTATTTGTCACCCAGTCCCGACGGAAACCGGGATAGCTTCCCAAATTGCCGCCGCCGCTCAGAAAAGCATTCAAATCATTAATGATGGCCGTGCCGAAGGCTTCGCAATTGGCATCCGTCAATGCCATATCAAACAGCGGGCGCATCCGTGTGCCAAAAACTCGACTAACGTCGAGATTAGGGTTCACGGTGCGCATACCGTGAATCGCAAAGGAGCCGTTTAGTTGAACGAAAAAAAGTATCTCAGCAGCCTGGTTAAGGTCACCAGCGGAAATGAGCGCATCGATACTTTGGAAGGCAAGATTGCTACTGAGTACCAAGTCGGAGCCCGGTGCCAGAGCAACAACCCCGCGCAACGGAAAATCGGTACCAAGCTGGCTGGCGAACTGCGCAGCAGACAGCGCCACATGACCGCCTTGGGAGTGACCAATGATGGACCAAGCCTTCGACACCGTCGTACTGCCGACGGCCTGCGCCGCCTTGACCGCTGACAACACTGAATTTGAGTGACTTGAGCGGATGAAATACGGATGCACACCGGGTGCGTCGAGGCCTTCGTAGTCCGGAGCCAGAACCGCAAAACCGGCGGCGAGCAGGGCATTGGCAACGGCCGGTTCGGTCAGACCCGCAAAATTACGGCTAGGCGCGCAACTGTCGGCTACACCGGTTGTGCCATGTGCCCACACCACGAGTGGCCAGCCGCCATTTGGAGGACTACCCGGCGGCGCAAACAACAGCGCGTTCGCTTCTGTCAGACCCCCGCCAATGGCCTGCATCCGATAGCGGAGTTTCACGATGCTAGCGGCACCGACAATCCCACTAGCTTGCGCGGTGCTACTCGCCACCAAATCGCCAGCAGCAGGCAACGCAACCGCTAGCGATGAGCCTTTGTTATCCCCGCAACCGAACAACGATACGCTGACGATTATCCACCCCGCTGCGAGTGCAAGTTGAATTCGTTTCATGCTAATCCTCTCAAGTGTTTACGGGGGCGTTGCCCCGACTGTGCAAAAGCGGGTCTAGATTTGGCAAACGATGAACACAGTAACGTTCAGCGCGACCGAAGCGTGAATGTGTTGGTCTCTGCAGCTCGCTCAGGCAGGTCCACGTAGAAGCGGTCGCCACTCAACTGATAAACCCTGTGGCAAGCTTCTGCATCCTGCTCGACCCGAATGCAAAGCAGGGCAGGTTCCGCCGATAGCCGCCACTGGCCCGCCACAACCTTAGCCGTAAAAAAGCGGCTGCGCACTTGCATGCGTCCGTCTGGTTCGAAGCGAAAACGTAGGCCGTTCTTGACGTCGTCGTCGAACCAAAGTGCCTCGCTAGCTGCGCGTTCGAATAGTGCTCGCAACTCAACCACATGGAGCGCTTTAGCCTCTCTGGGCACGACTCCCGGCGTGTAGCTCGCACAGCCGAAGAGCAGCGCTAGCGAGCTGAATATCACCAAACCTAGAATTCGCATATAGGATCCGCCGATCAAATTTGCACAGGTGGGGCCGCAGTTGGCCTGCCATCTGTCAAATCTGAATTTGATTTGTTGAGTTATTGCCTCGCAAGTGTTGCGTTTGTTTGGCAGCGTGCGGCCAACACGGGCCAGTGTTCTAGCCGGGCTTGATATGCCGTACCCCATTACTTGCATCGT
Organism: Burkholderiales bacterium; assembly: GCA_040379385.1. Classification (GTDB taxonomy): domain Bacteria; phylum Pseudomonadota; class Gammaproteobacteria; order Burkholderiales; family Usitatibacteraceae; genus UKL13-2. The sequence continues at coordinate 6,016 of JBEILF010000065.1, forward strand.
CACCATGCCTCACATCCTGCCAATTGAAGACTCGACCGACGTTTCTAATTTAGTGGTGAGCGAGCTGCGGGCGCTGGCTTTTGACGTCACCACAGCGCCTGATGGTAGGGCAGGTTGGTTGTTGCTCGAGGAGAGCGAGCCCGATTTACTGATTCTTGATGTCATGCTACCGGGCGTGAATGGCTTTGAGATTCTTCGCCGCCTCAGGGAGAAAGGCTTTGACAAGCCGATCCTTTTGCTCACCGCGCGTAGTGAGGAAGCCGACCGGGTGGTCGGATTGGAACTGGGTGCGGATGACTACATGGTGAAACCATTTAGTCTGCGGGAACTCGCTGCGCGGGTTGCAGCGCTGTTGCGGCGGTATCGACGAGCTGAGACGAAGACGCACGAGGCCGCTGCGGAAACAAACCGGGCGACTTTACGAGTGCTGGACTGCGAGCTGGATCCCGCCGCCAGTTGGCTAACGGTGAATAGTGCCGACTGCAAGCTTTCTCGTCGAGAATTTCTCCTGTTGGAGCTACTGATGCGCACACCTGGGCGGGTGCTGACGCGCGAGTGGTTGCTTGAGCAGGTATATGGGCGAGACTATTCTGGAGAGGATCGGGCGGTCGACGCCTGTATCATGCGACTACGCGAACGCCTTGGACGCGCTAGCGCCATCTCGCGTGCGTTAGAGTCGGTGCGCGGGCTGGGCTATCGGCTGCGCGCCACTGGCAGCTGATGGATCCTACAACATCGCCCGGCATGCCGCGTTTCCGGGACGCGATCTTGCGGGCCCAGCTACGCCCGGTGGTCTCTCTCGCGATAGCGGCCGCGTTGGCAACCTCCATGGCTATATTGCTCGTCTACGCGACGCTGCGCTGGAGCCCTCGAAATCCACTGGATGAATTGCGGTTTGCGGAATTGCAATCAGTACTGGGCCTCGCGCACGAGGAGCAGTGGCCGCAGCTGGCCCGCTGGCTGGTGGAATACGGCCTCGGACAAGAGCTTGATGGGCCAGATCAGGTACGTTTGTTTGACGGTGAACGCGTGCCGGTGCACCGGATGGTGCAACTTCTGCAGGCCGGGCTGCGCGTCGACCCGATGAACCAAAGATCCCTCGGGCCAATCCCCGCAACATGGACACAGCCAGTCAATCGCGTCACTCCTCTCAGCGTTGCTGCAGAACCCGGCGGGGCGCGTGGTCATTGGCGCGCCGTCGTGATCATGCTTTCGGAAGATCGTCGGCTTTTCGTTCAGGCCCCAGACCTTGAAATGTCGTTTGCAGCGCTTGCCAAAATCGTCGCCACTGTATTCGCGGCGACTCTGTTGTGCGTAGGCTGCTTCGTCGCCTTATTCCTGTGGGCGTTCCGTCGTTGGTTCGCTGCTGGAAGCGCCGAAGCACTCGCGCTTCCGGTCGAACGCCTCGCAGATGCCATGACTCGCTTCATGAAAGACCAGCGCTACCCCATCGAAGTCGCAGTTACCCCGCCCTTAGAGCTGGCGAGCTGATACAAATCAACAACCGCTTACAGCACCACGTGAGCGATAGCCTCCGCCAATCGGCGCAGGCGCGTGAGGACCAGAGCAACTTTGTGGCAGCGATTTCGCACGAACTTCGAACACCTCTGACCGTCATTCGCGGTCACGCAGAACGACTCGCCAGAGAGCCAGCTTCGGTCGGGAGCGCAGAGATCATCGTGCGTCAAGTTGACGACCTTCACATTTTGCTCAGCGATCTGATTGATCTTGGCCGCATGCATTCCATCAACGCCAACATGCGGCAGGAGCCAGTCGATCTTGCCACTGTGTTAGAGGAGATGCACGCACGATTCCAGGCACCAGCCTGGAAACACGGCGTCCTTCTGCGCTGCGAAGGCCCCTCATGCGACGCGTGTGTGGTGGCCGACCCACGCTGGCTGCGCCAAGTGATTGCCAATCTGTTGGCAAACGCCATCCGCCACACGCCGAACGGCGGCTGCGTTTCGGTTAGCGCCGGCAAAAATGGCGGCCAAGCGTTTATTCGCATTGATGATACTGGGCCGGGAATAGGACACGAACAACCCACTGTTGACTATATCGGACGCAATGCGGGCATCGGCCTTAGGGTCGTGAGAAGTCTGCTTGCATCAATGGGTGGCGCGATCAATACAGAACCCAACGAGGACGGTGGTACCGCGACGATTCTCTGGTTGCGGCTACAGAATTCGTGATGTTACGACCGATCACACCGTACTCAAGAAATCGAATGACACCCGCACATAGAAGCGTCCCGCATCTGCGGGGCAGCGAGCTTGCGTGACGCGTTCATTTCATCACCTGCTTGGTCTTATCCAACACCGTCATGGCAGTTGACAGCATACCGGCGACATCCGCGATATTCGCCGGCACAATCAGCGTGTTGCCAGCCTTGGCCAAGTTGCCAAATTGCTCGACGTACTTTTCTGCGATCTTCAAGTTTGCGGCTTGCTGTCCGCCGGGCGCTTCCAATGCTGCGGCAACTTGACGTACTGCAGATGCTGTCGCCTCTGCTACCGTGGTGAGCGCCTGCGCCTCACCCTGGGCTTTGTTGATGGCGGCTTGTTTCTCACCTTCTGAGGCCAAAATTGCTGCTTGGCGTTGCCCATCGGCGATATTGATCTCTTCCTGGCGCACACCTTCTGACTTGGCGATCAAGGCGCGCTTCTCGCGCTCGGCAGTAATCTGCGCCTGCATGGAGCGCAGGATCGATTCTGGCGGCGTCAGGCTCTTGATTTCGTAGCGGAGTACTTTGATTCCCCAGGTGCGACCGGCTTCATCCAGCACACTGACAACCTTGTGATTAATTTCGTCACGACTTTCAAAGGTCTTGTCGAGTTCCATCTTGCCGACTTCCGAACGCAGCGCCGTTTGCGCCAACTGCGTAATCGCCATGATGTAGTCGCTCGAACCGTAACTGGCAAGTTTTGGGTCCATGACCTGAAAATAGATGATGCCGTCTACAGCGAGCTGTGTGTTGTCTTTGGTGATACAAACCTGCTCCGGAATATCTAGCGGGACTTCCTTCAAGCTGTGGCGATAGGCGACTCGATCAAAAAATGGCACGATGACGTTTAAGCCGGGAGCGAGCGTCGCGTGATATTTACCCAACCGCTCCACCACCCATGCGTTTTGTTGCGGAACGATCCGAACCCCTTCAACCACAAAGACGATAATGGTGGCGAGGAGGAAAAAGGGAATTGAATAACTCGCAAACCCTGGCGTGAAATACAAGCCCAGAGTAGCGACGAGAACTGCGGCGAATTTGACAAACATAGGAACTCCTTTGCGATTGTCGTTCGTGTTTTGAATATGGTTGTTGGGGCCAAGTATTCGCTTGGCCACCGGGTAGGGTTGGTTATCGATCAAGCGGAAGCCGATGACACATGCAGTACACCGTTTTCGGCGGACTGAATGGTAAGTACATCGTTGGCCTGCGGTGATCCATCAACCTTCGCGTCCCAGCTGGAGCCGCGATACTTCACACGGGCGATTTTGCCGCTCTCGTTGACCCAGCTTTCGAACACCACAGTTTGTCCGACATCTAGACTGTTTTCGGATTTCGAGTCTTTAGGGTGTTGTTGCCACCAGGTGTGGACCAAATACACACCAATGAGCGACGCCGCCGCAGTGAAAACTACCTGCAGCCAAAATGCCCCGCCCAAGTAAGCGACCAATGCACCGACCAGAGCGGCTATGCCGAATACGAGAAGGTAGAAAGTGCCCGACAAAAGCTCGGCGATGACGAGAACAAAACCCGCGATTGCCCAGAGAACATATGATGCCATTTTGAAACTCCTTTCTTGTTGTTATTGTGTTTCTTGTTAGTGTTGTGAAGGGAAGTTAACCGACGCCAATGAAAGAAACATGACAATAACAACCTGCAAAAATTCCCCGCATGGTTAAAAAACTGGCCGCTTTGCGGAGATTATCTTAGTATTGACGCCGACAAAGGCTAGCCCGCCAAACAATCGTGCGTGTTCAATTTTCACGCAACGATCCGCCACTACGTCGAGCCCCGCCTTGGATGCGATGGCCGCTGCCGCCGCGTTGGCCACACCCAGTTGCATCCAAAAACACCCTGCACCCATGGCGATGGCCTGTTCAGCGAGCGCTGGCATTTCTTCGGCTTTCCGAAAGCAGTCGACGATGTCGATTTTCTCGCGAATATCCGCGAGCGAGGCATAACACTTTTCGCCCAGCACTTCCGTATACATCGGGTTCACTGGAATGATGCGATAGCCGTGCTCTTGCATGTATTTTGCGGCAAAGTAACTAGGACGCCACCAATTCGCAGAAAGTCCTACTACGGCAATCGTGTGGCTGTTTTTGAGCACACGGCGTAGGCCGGCAACATCGTCGATGATCATCTGTTTGCCTCCCTGTCGGCGGTGTCGTCATCAAGCAACGCTTTGGCTCGTTGCCGCGTCGACGCTGGCACCGAGCAATCCCGCGTCGAAGCCACTTCACCAGCTAGTTTGGAGGGCTTCGCCGCAAGCCCCCGACGACGCGCGACCAACCAACCACTAATAGCACCGATGATTAACAGTCCAAATGGACCGAACCACAGAAGATACGTTTTTGGATCAACCGGCGGCTTGTAAAGAACAAAGTCGCCGTATCTCGCGCGCAGGAAAGCCTTAATCTCTGCGTCGCTCTTACCTTGTTCCACCAACGAACGGACTTCACGCCGCAAATCACCCGCCAGGCCCGCCGGCGACTCCGCCAACGTTTGATTTTGACAAACCAGACAGCGCAGCTCGCTCTCAAGCGTCCTCAAACGTTTTGCCACCTGCGGCGACGGCAACGAGGCCTCGGGCGTTTGCACCTGTGCATTTGCTGCGGACGAAACAACACTGGCTGACGCCAAAAAAAACGCCGCTCCCGCCATGCACGCAGCAGCGGTTGCAAGGGTGCTGCGTACCAAGCGAAAAACGACTGAAAACCAAACTCGCCATTCGGCGGGCTTCTTCAGACCAAAACCGCTGAAGACGTCCATGGATGTTAGCGTTTTGTATTTATCAACGATCGCTCCAAAGGACGTGTGCATTGGCTAACTCGCCGTTTTTAAGTGATGAATCAACGGCAGCAGAGTCTCGTTGAGCGCCTTTGCGTCAATCGGACCAGTGTGCTTGTAGCGAATCAATCCCGCCTTATCGATCACAAATGTTTCCGGTGCACCGTAAACCCCCCAGTCAATTGCCACCCGTCCATCTAGGTCGCTGACACTCAGATGGTAAGGGTCTCCGTACTTAATGAGCCAGGATTTCGCCGCCACCGGATCATCTTTCCAATTAAATCCGACCACCGGCACCACTTGTTGTTTGGCAAGGTCATTCAAGAGCGGATGCTCGTAGCGACACGAGGCGCACCAGCTCCCCCAAACATTGAGCAGCCAAACCTTGCCTTGCATTTCCGCTGGAGAAAACTTTTGGTCGGGCGCGTGTAGTTTAGTGAGCGAAAACGCGGGCGCTGGCTTGTTGATCAACGCGGATGGAACTTCACGCGGATTCAGAAACAACCCTTGATAGAAAAACCAGACCAACGCAACAAAGATCACGAGCGGCAAAAAAAATTGCCATGCACGTTTTGCGCTGCTGACGCCGCCTGCCGCGCCATTGACTGCGGCGACTGAGGAAGACTCTGCCGGATCAATACTCATTCTGCCCCCAGCGGCGTCTGCTGTGACTGCGAAGCATTCGGCGACGCCAACATTGATGCCGCCGACTCTGGCCGCGCTGTCTGACGCACTCGAACACGATAACGCTTGTCGCCGATGGCGAAGGCACCACCGAGCGCCATCAAAATGCAGCCCGCCCAAATCCAATCGATGAAGGGTTTGACATAAATTCGCACCGCCCACGCTCCGGTCGCAGGATTGTTGGGCGAAACACTTTCAACCGGTTCTCCGAGTGAGACATAGAGATCACGCGTGATACCCGAGTCAATCGCAGCCTCCGTCATCGTTTGGCCGGAGGCAAAATAGGTACGCTTCTCCGGATGCAGCACATGTACCACTTGGCCATTTTTGCTGACCTCAAAAATACCCTTGATTGCGTCGAAATTCGGGCCTTGTCGCGCGCCGACTGACACAAACTTGAAGGCATAACCGCCCTCTACAACCGAATCGCCGGGTGCCATACGTACGTCACGCTCGGTTTCATAACCTCGTACCAGCGTAATGCCGATGACCAGCACGGCCATCCCGATGTGCGCCAAATGCATGCCGTAATAACTCGCGCTATTGGCTTGAAGCTTGGCAAGCATACCCACACCTGCTGTCGAACGGAAACGATGAACGATGCCCGCCAGCGACGCGGCGATGATCCAGAACGCCAGCAGCAGACCCAGTGAGATCAGGGGTGTCCACTTGCCCATCAAAAACGGCGTAACCACCGCACAACCGATGGCCGCACCGAGTGCCCACTTCAAACGCGTCCACAAGTCGGGCAGGGTCGCGTTGCGCCACGCGGCAATGGGGCCGACCGCCATCAAGAACAGTGCGGGTGCCATCAACGGGTAAAACACCGCATCAAAGTACGGCGGTCCCACCGAAATCTTGCCCAGATTTAGCGCA
>JBEILF010000066.1:0-12568 GCA_040379385.1 Burkholderiales bacterium
GTCCAAGGTGCGTGGATAAATTTATCCGGCAGGTTGGAAAGCTCGGGAATGTAGCGACGGATGAACTTACCCTTTGGATCAAACCGCTCACTCTGTGTGATCGGGTTGAATATCCGAAAGTAAGGCTGCGCATCACAACCCGTCGAAGCCGCCCACTGCCAGCCGCCGTTGTTTGCCGAAAGGTCAAAGTCGTTGAGGTTGTCGGCGAAGTATTTTTCGCCCCAGCGCCAATCGATCAACAAATCCTTGGTCAAGAAGCTTGCCACGATCATTCGCAGCCGATTGTGCATATAACCGGTTTGTTTGAGCTGGCGCATGGCCGCGTCAATAATCGGATACCCGGTACGCGCTTCGCACCACGCGGCGAACAGTTCTTGGTCGTTTTGCCATGCGAGCTGATCATATTCAGGCTTGTAGGCGCTGACAGCCGCGTGTGGTGAATGCCAGAGGATCTGAAAATAGAAGTCGCGCCAAATGAGCTCTGCGAGCCATGTCTCCGCGCCGATGTTCTTGCGGCGCAGCGTTTCCGCGTGCGCGACCGTTGCTAACTCGCGGATGGAAATGGTGCCAAAGCGATTATGCGTACTCAGATACGACACGCCTTTGACGGCGGGAAAGTCGCGCGTATCTTTGTAGTCCGCGATGCGGTTAATGAAGTCGTCCCTAAGTTGCGCAGCACCCGACATGCCACACCTCAGGATCGATTTGATATTGGTTGTCTCAAAACCCATCGACGCTAATGTGGGCATGGCGGCGGGAGAGTCGATGGGTGCAAGTCGATCGAGGAGCTGCTCGCTGGGAAACGGTTTGAGATCGGCGTCACTAACCTTCTTCAGCCAAGCATTTTTGTAAGGCGTGAACACGCTAAATGGTTTTCCCGCTTGTGTCAGAACCTCGTTCTTTTCAAAAATTACTGTGTCCTTAAATGCTTCAAAATCGATGCAATGTGTCCTGAGTGCAGCACTCACCTCGCGGTCGCGGGCGACTGCCGACGGCTCATAATCGTCATTGGCATAGACCTTACTCACGCCAAGCTCTACGGCGAGCTTGGGAATTTCGGACTTGGCCGACGCATGACGGACGATGAGCCCGCCAGCACTGTCGACGAGCCGTTGGTGAACTTCTTGTAACGACTCCCAAATGAATTCGACCCGCCGATCCGACTTTGACGGTAATTTGTCCAGGATGTCGCGGTCAAAAATGAATGCGCAGTAAACCCGCATGCCAGATTGCAGCGCGTGGTAAAACCCTGCGTTGTCTGCAACTCGAAGATCGCGCCGAAACCAGAACAAAACACTTTTCATAGGAGATTTCTTATCAGCAATGCGCCTAACGGCTGGCGCGCAAGGGGGGTTTCACGTAAACTTTCATTTTGATGGAAACCATCAATTTGACCAACCACTTTTTGATCGCCATGCCCGGCATGGCTGACCCGCATTTTTCCAAAACGCTGACCTACATTTGTGAGCATTCGGAAAAGGGCGCGATTGGGTTGGTCATAAACAAACCGATCGACATCACCGTTGGTCACCTGTTTGAGCAGGTCGATATCGACCTAGAGGACGATGCAGTGCGGCATGATGCGGTCCACTTTGGTGGACCCGTCAAGATCGAATGCGGCTTTGTCCTTCATCAACCGCTTGGCGAGTGGAATTCCACGCTCAAGATTGACGACGATATCGGCATGACAACATCCAAAGATATCTTGGAGGCGATCGCCCGCGGCGAGGGGCCCTCACGGGTGTTGGTCACGTTGGGTTACGCGGGCTGGTCGCCGGGTCAGCTTGAAGAAGAAATTAAGCGCAACGGTTGGCTGACTGTTGAGGCAGATGCAAAACTGATCTTCGATCTGCCGGCTGAACAAAAGCTGCTGGCGGCGATGCAAAAGCTTGGAGTTCATCCGGCGATGTTGTCGGATACGGTGGGGCACGCTTGAGCAGCGCGGCCCAGTCGGCAAACAAGTCAGCGCTGACCGAGCATTGCACGATCATGGGGTTCGACTTTGGTGAGAAGCGCATCGGTGTGGCGACTGGCAACCTAAGCATCGGCTTGGCCACACCATTAACCACTATCCACGCGGCATCAAATGCGGATAGGCTTGCGGCGATCACAAAACTCTTCAATCAATGGCAGCCAGCGCAGTTTGTGGTTGGGCAGCCGCACCACGCCGATGACCAGCCGCATCCAATTGCACACCTGGCAAAAAAATTTGGCAATCGCCTGGAAGAGAATTTCAAGCGACCGGTTGTCTATATCGATGAAACACTAAGCTCTACAGAGGCGGCACGTCTGCTGGTCGAGCGCGGTATCACCGGACGAGAACAAAAGGACAAGCTGGATGCGTTTGCTGCGGCGGTGATTTTGCAATCGTGGATGAACGAATACGCGCTAACGACCGCTGCAATCAACCAAGAGAAGGCCAACCATGCAGCTTGATGCCGAACCGCTTATCAGTGTGCTCGCCGAGAAAATCGGCAGTACGTTGCCAGATATTGGTGTTGTTGGTATCCATACCGGCGGCGTTTGGGTTGCGGAAAAGCTGGCGGCGAGGATTGGTGCAACCAGGATTGGTCGAGTTGCGGTCACGTTGCACCGAGACGACTACACGATGCGCGGATTGCATGCGCAGAACAACAAGACGGAGATCGGGTTTGATATCAACGGACGTCACATATTGCTGGTCGATGATGTGATTCAATCCGGGCGTACGATCCGCGCCGCTCTTAACGAGCTGTTTGATTTTGGGCGGCCGGCAAGCGTGAAGCTCGCGGTGCTGGTCGATCGTGGTGGACGTGAGCTACCGGTACATGCGGACTACCTTGCGATGACGATGCCGCTGGACGGCGCGCAGAAATTTGAGCTTACCAATACCGGTGATGTTCTGCGGTTTGAAATTCTTGAAGGCTGAACAATAAGGTAGACCGGATGTTGACTGCGAACCCCCAACTGACCCCAGACAAGAAACTCAGGCACTTGCTAACCACCGAGGGATTGCCGAAATCACTCATTGAGAACATTCTCGACACGGCCGCGCAGTTTGTCTCGGTCGGAGACCGCGACGTTAAGAAGGTGCCGCTGCTGCGCGGTAAGTCGGTCTTCAATCTCTTCTTTGAAAATTCCACGCGAACACGAACAACATTTGAAATCGCCGCGAAGCGCTTATCCGCCGATGTGATCAACCTAAACATCAACGCGTCGTCCACCTCTAAAGGCGAATCGTTGGTCGATACCATCGACAATTTGATCGCCATGGACGCGGATGTGTTTGTGGTGCGACACTCACAGTCTGGCACCGCACATTTGATCGCCAAACATGTCAATCAGGTGCGGCCAAATGTTGCAGTCATTAACGCCGGTGATGGGCGTCACGCCCACCCGACGCAGGGCCTGCTCGATATGTATACGATCCGGCACTACAAGAAATCCTTTCACAACTTGAGTGTTGCCATTGTCGGCGATATTCTTCACTCGCGGGTTGCGCGTTCGGGAATTCATGCGCTGACCACACTCGGCTGCCCCGATGTCAGGGTGATCGGACCGAAAACACTAATCCCAACCGAATGTGAGCGGATGGGTGTGTCAGTGCATCACGACATGATGCGCGGCATCGAGGGCTGCGACGTGGTGATGATGTTGCGCCTGCAAAACGAGCGCATGGAAGGCCCGCTGCTGCCCAGCGCACAGGAGTTTTTTAAGAGTTATGGGCTGACCGCAGAAAAACTTGCACGTGCCAAGCCCGATGCGATTGTGATGCACCCTGGTCCAATGAATCGTGGGGTCGAGATTGAATCCACGATTGCGGATGGCAGGCAGGCGGTGATACTGCCGCAGGTCACGTTTGGTATCGCGGTGCGGATGGCGGTGATGTCGATGGTCGGTGGCGGCCGGGGAGAGTCCGCATGAAACTAGAGATTCGAAATGGACGCCTGATTGATCCCTCCGTTGGACACAACGGTCGTGATGAACGCGCCAATTTGTACATTGAGGACGCCATCGTTTCTTCGGTCGGTAGCGAAGCGCCGGATGGTTTTGTGGCGGATAAAGTCGTTGATGCTGCGGGCAAGATCGTCGCACCGGGGCTGGTCGATTTGTGTGCGCGTCTCAGAGAACCTGGATATGAACACAAGGCGACGCTTGAGTCTGAGCTGATGGCGGCGTCCGCCGGCGGCGTCACGTCGCTGGTGTGCCCACCCGACACCGAGCCAGTGCTCGATGAGCCGGGCTTGGTGGAAATGCTGAAGCGTCGTGGCTGGACGTTGAACCAAGCCCGCATCTATCCGCTCGGTGCGTTGACGGCGGGTCTGAAGGGGGAAAAATTAGCCGAAATGCTCGAGCTGGCCGACGCTGGCTGCATCGGCTTCTTTCAGGCGGATCGACCGATTGTTGATACGAGTGTGTTGTATCGCGCGATGCAGTATGCAGCAACTTATGGTTTCACCATCTGGCTACGCCCGGAGGATGCATTTCTCGCGCGTGGCGGAATTGCGCATGATGGGGAAGTTGCATCGCGGTTAGGTCTTGGAGGTATTCCCTCTAGCGCAGAAACGGTTGCAATTGCCACCATCACAACCCTGATACGCGAGACCGGGGCACGGGTGCATCTGGCGCGCCTCTCTTCAGCCGCAGGTGTTGAACTGGTGCGTCGTGCCAAGGCAGAGGGATTGCCGGTGACGGCGGATGTCGCTGTCCACCACCTGCTGCTCACTGATCGCGATATCGGCTACTTTGATTCGCAGTATCGCTTCTCGCCGCCGCTGCGTTCGCCCACGGATCGTGATGCGTTGTCAGCGGGTGTTCTCGACGGCACCATCAACGCCATTTGCTCGGATCACACGCCGACCGACGACGACGAAAAAAATGTGCCTTTCGGCGAGGCCACGCCCGGCGCATCCGGGCTCGAAATGCTGCTACCGTTAACGCTTAAATGGGCGGAACATGCAAGTATTCCTATGTCAACCGCGCTGGCGCGAATCACCGTCAATGCTGCGGAAGTACTCGGTAAGTCACAGGGGCGTTTGGTCGCTGGAGCGCCTGCGGACGTGTGTATTTTTGACCCGCGCGCATTTTGGGCGGTCACCCGCGAGACCCTAGTGTCTCAGGGGAAGAATACGCCTTATTTGGCACGCGAAATGCAGGGTAAAGTCACGCATACAATTTGCGCCGGACGTTTAGTCTACGCGGCATAACGCTTACAAACTCTGGCTGTTCTCGCCCCACTGCCAACGTACTTGATGAATGCGCTATGAATCCACTTCTCGATTTTGCAGGGCTGCCAAAGTTTCACGCGATCACCCCCGATATCGTAAAACCGGCCATCGAAGAATTGATTGCCGAGGCTGAACGAGTGGTGGCGCAGGTGACGGGTGCGAATGAGGCACCGACCTGGGTAAATGTCGTTACACCGATCGACGACGTCACCGAAAAACTGGGGCGCGCATGGGGTGTGGTGGGACATCTAAACGCGGTGGTGAATTCGTCGGCACTCCGCGATGTTTACAACGGCATGCTGCCGAGCATCACGCAGTTCTGGACACAGCTTTCGCAAAACGAAGTACTGTTTGCAAAATACAAGCAAATACGGGCGTCTTCAGGTATTTTTGCCTCAAATAGCACGCCAGTCGGCGACTTTGCCGACGAGCTCAACGCGGCGCAAATTCGAGCTCTCGACAACGAGATTCGTGACTTTCGCTTAGGTGGCGCTGAGTTGAGTGCGGAAAAGAAAGCGACGTTCCAAGCGATTCAGGAAGAGCTATCCACACTGATGTCGAAATTCAACGACAACGTATTGGACGCTACCAATTCGTTTGGTCACGTGGTTGTCGATGAGGCACAGTTGGCGGGTTTGCCCGATGATGTTATTGAGGCCGCGCGAGAATTGGCCCAAGCCGATGGCCAGGCCGGTTGGAAGTTCACATTGCAGGCACCCTTCTATATACCCGTTTTGCAATACGCCGACTATCAACCTCTCCGGGAGTTAATCTACCGTGCGTACGTCACGCGTGCGTCTGAGCTTGGTGCAAAAACCGAGTGGGACAACAGCGCGGTGATCAAACGTATCCTTGAGCTGCGCAAAGAGTCGGCTTCCCTGCTGGGCTATAACAATTACGCTGAGGTTTCATTGGCGGCAAAAATGGCAGAAACTTCAGATGATGTCATCAATTTCCTAAATGAGATGGCGTCCAAGTCGCGGCCGTTCGCCGAGCAGGATTGGCAGCAGCTAACGGCGTTCGCTTCTGATCATTTCAACATGTCTGAGGTCAACGCTTGGGATGTCGGATATGTTTCTGAAAAACTCCGGCAGCAGCGCTACGCGTTTTCAGATAATGACGTTAAGCAGTACTTCCCGGAGAGCAAAGTCATCGCCGGCCTGTTTCGAGTCGTAGAGTCGATCTACGGCATCACGTTCGCAAAATCTACGGCGGAGACGTGGCACACCGACGTACAGTTCTATGATGTTCGCGACAAAGATGGCGCGCTGATCGGCCAGTTTTATTTTGACCTGTACGCGCGCGAGAACAAACGCGGTGGCGCATGGATGGACGACGCGATCAATCGACGTCGGGCGCACGGCAAGCTACAGCATCCGGTTGCGTTTATGACCTGCAATTTTCCGGCACCCATCGGCCGGGGCAATCAACAGCGACCGGCGTTATTCACACACGATGATGTCATCACGTTGTTCCACGAATTTGGTCACGGGTTGCATCAGCTGCTGACTGAGGTCGACGAGTTGGGCGTGTCGGGCATCAATGGCGTGGAGTGGGATGCGGTTGAGCTGCCGTCGCAGTTTATGGAAAATTTTTGCTGGGAATGGGACGTGCTACGCCACATGACGGCGCACGTTGAAACCGGTGAACCGCTGCCGCAGAGTTTGTTTGACAAGATGATCGCGGCGAAGAACTTCCAGGCGGGGATGCAGTTTCTGCGGCAGATTGAATTTGCACTGCTTGATATGCAGTCGCATACTGACTTTGATCCGACACGAGAGGACATCATGGCACTGGTGCAACGCGTCCGCGAGCAAGTCGCGGTAGTGCAGTATCCAAGCTTTAACCGGATGCCACACGCCTTCGGCCATATCTTTGGTGGCGGGTATGCCGCCGGTTATTACAGCTACAAATGGGCTGAGGTGTTGTCGGCTGATGCATACGCTGCCTTTGAGGAAAGTGGTGTGCTTAATCAAGAGACGGGGGCGAAGTTCCGCCGTGAGGTGTTGGCCCGTGGTGGCAGCCGACCTGCAATGGAATCTTTCATCGCGTTTCGTGGGCGCAAGCCCGAAATCGAACATCTGCTACGCCACAACGGCATGAAGTTGGCCGCTTAACGAAACTTGTTAGATGCAAATGGTGCACAGCGCACGACGGCTGCCGCTCCCGCGAAGGCGGAAGCCTAATCTTGGTCATCAACCGGTTAATCACAAACTTGGATTCCCGCCTGCACGGGAATGACAACAATGAAACTCGCTACATGGAACATCAATTCGCTAAATGTCCGTTTGCCTCATGTTCTGGAGTGGTTGAAGACATCCCCGGTCGACGTGCTCTGCCTGCAAGAATTAAAGCTCGAAGATGCAAAATTCCCGCTGGAGGCTATTGAAGATGCCGGGTATCACGCCGTCTTCAACGGCCAAAAGACCTACAACGGTGTGGCGATACTTTCGCGCAGCAAGCCCGAGAATGTCGCCAAGGACATGCCGGGTTATGCGGATGAACAAAAGCGCGTTATTGCGGCAACGATTGATGGCGTGCGTGTCGTCAACGTCTACATTGTGAACGGTCAATCGCTTGATTCTGAAAAATATCAGTACAAGATGGCGTGGCTGACCGCGCTGCGCGGCTACATGGCAAATGCCATTGCAGAATTTGGCGATGTGGCGCTGCTGGGCGACTACAACATCGCACCGGAAGATCGGGACGTGCACGATCCCAAAGCATGGGAGGGCCAGGTGTTGGTGTCGGTGCCAGAACGCAAGCACTTCGAGGCGCTCATTGCACTTGGCTTGGTCGATAGCTTTCGACTATTCAAGCAAGCCGAGAAGAGCTTTACGTGGTGGGACTACCGGATGAATGGTTTCAAGCGCAACTTGGGATTACGCATCGACCATATCCTGCTCACGAAAAATTTGGCGGCGGAAACGAAGGGCTCGGTCATCGATGTCGAGCCGCGCAAGCTCGAGCGGCCGTCTGACCATACGCCCGTTGTGACCGACATACACTCATGATGCGTTGGCAGCGCGCATTCAAAAGGAAATGGGTCATCGCGACGATCATCGTAGTTTGTATCATTCCGGTTGCGAGTTTCATCGGAGCCAAACTGAACCAAGCCCCGTATAAGATTTCACCGCGCCCCATACCAAGCCAAGCACTTCTTGATGATGCTGCGCTTGTGCGGCTTGGACCGCGTCCTGATGTCAAACAAGACTGGCAGCGGGACATCGCGGCAAGACAGATGCCGATCCGTTCCCTGTTCAGCGATGATTTTTCAGATTTGCAATTCCTGAAGCCGCTGCTGAAAGACAAGCGACTTGTAATGCTTGGTGAGAGTAGTCACGGTGTCGCTGAATACAACTGGATGAAAACAAGGTTGGTTCGCTTTTTGCACCGCGAGGTAGGCTTTGATGTGCTTGCGTTCGAAGGCTCGATGACGGGCTCGTATTTCGTTGATAAAGAGCTTGGCAGCAAGACTGCGGGACAGAGTCTGCGAAACGCCGTGTTTGGCACTTGGTGGACTGAAGAAGTACAGGACACATTCGAATATCTCCGCGCTGCGCGTCAGCAGGGAAATCCACTAACCCTAGCGGGTTTTGATATTCAGAACAGCAGTACTCATGCTAGCACCAGCGCCGCGAATCTCTTCAAAAAAATGTTGGCGTCACTGGAATCCCCGCTGCTCGCCCGAGTCGACGAAGTGGAGAAAGCGTTGTCCGACGCGTATTTGTCACCATCACCTTCCGCGCAGGAGGTGAGTGAGGTTGCCTCGTTCTACCAGCAGGTGCTGGATGCGTTGGCCGCGAAGCGTTTGCGCTTGGAGACGGTGTTCATGGCGGAGCCAAGCCTGGTTTCACTCACGTTGCAGGAGGTGCAATCGAGAATCAAGCTCGCCGAAATGCTGAGTTTGAAGACGCGTGATCCAAAGCGCTCCAACGATGTGCGCGATGCCGCAATGGCGGCGAATCTAAATTTCTTGATGGACAAGATGTACCCCAATCGAAAGGTGATCGTCTGGGCGCATAACGCGCATACCGGCGCAGGCTATCCTTGGCATGGCGCTTGGCAAGGCGTCAAGGGCATGGGTGCTTGGATTGCCGAAACACGGAAGGCCGAGACGTATAGCATCGGTCTGTTCATGGGAAAAGGCGGGCAGGTCACCAACGCGTGGACTAGGCAAGTGATCACCTTCACGACGTTACTAGAACCCAATACTCTTGAAGGGGTTATGGCGAGCACCAAACGCAAGATGAGCTTTGTGGATTTTTCGCAGGCGCGTCCCACGACCGGCAATGATTGGATGTTCACGCCTATTGATGTCAAAGACTGGGGCACGATGCCGATCAAGTTGGTCCCAAGAAACGTGTTCGACGCGGTTTTGTATATCGATGATGTAACGCCACCAAAATACTTGGTCAATCAGTAAGCGCGTGCGGCTTGTGTCGTTTTGAGAGTCCGTCGCGATTCTAATCGGATATTTGCAATGATCGCGCTGGCGCTGAGTGTTGTGCAAGCTGGTCATCACGACCAGCCGAGCCTAGCGCAAACCGAAGAATGCCTAGTTCAGATCAAGCATCAACTCGATGTTCTGCATCGCCGCCCGCCCGGCACCTTTGCCGAGGTTGTCGAGTCTGGCCACCAGAATCGCCTGTTCGGACGTTGGATTGTCAAAGACGAATAACTCAAGCTGATTGGTGTTGTTGAGCGCTTCGGGATTGAGCTCAGCCGGCGGCTCCGCTGAGTACGGTTTGACATCGACAAACTTTGATCCCGCAAAGTGGTTCGCGAGTGCGTCACGCAATGTCGGCCCGGCCACTCGATTGGGCAGTGACCAAAGGTTGAGCGGTACCTGTAGCAACATCCCCTGCTTAAAACTACCAACCGAGGGTGTGAACAGCGGCGCTCGTTTCAACATCGCGTAGCGGGTCATCTCGGGCAGATGTTTGTGATTTAACTTCAGCCCATAGTCGATGAAGCGTGTCTGATTGTCAGGCGCTTCAAACTGCTCGATCATCTGTCTGCCGCCGCCTGAGTAGCCGGAAACGCCCCAAGTGGATATCGGAAAATCCGCCGGCAACAATTCTGCTTCCACCAGCGGGCGGACCAAAGCGATGAAACACGTCGACCAACAGCCTGGGTTCGCCACACGCCTTGATTGACGAATCCGCTGTGCTTGTCCCTTATCCATTTCTGGAAAGCCAAACGTCCAATCAGGCAATACTCGGTGTGCGGTGGAAGCATCCAGCACTTTGGTGTTGCCGTTTTCGATCATTGCAACGGATTCACGAGCGGCGTCGTCAGGCAGGCACAGCACGGCAATGTCGACGGCGTTCAAGAGACGTTTGCGTTCACTCGTGTCTTTACGCTTTTCCGGCGCAATGCTGACCACCTCGACGCCACCACGGTCGAGCAACAAGTCACGAATCAACAGACCGGTTGTGCCGTGCTCGCCGTCGATGAATACGCGTGGAGTGGTCATTTAGAATATTGGACTTAGACCGCAGCCAACAGTGTCTCGGCATTCGATACTTCAAATTTGCCGGGGCCTTCAACATTGACCAGCTTGACCACGCCGTCGTCGACGATGAGTGCGCAACGTTGCATACGAACGCCGAAGTTACGCGCTGTGAGGTCGAGTTCCAGGCCAAGTGCTTTCGCCCAAGTTGCTGAGCCATCACCAAACATACGAATCTTGCCATCAGTTCCCTGCTCTTTTGCCCATGCACCCATGACAAATGGGTCATTCACCGACACGCACCAAATTTCATCGACACCTTTGGCTTTGAAGTCAGCGTAGTGTTTCAAATATCCCGGCACGTGCTGTGCCGAACATGTCGGCGTGAAAGCGCCGGGAAGGCCGAAGATGACGATCTTCTTGCCTTTGACCAGATCTTCGACTTGGAATGTATTCGGGCCTAATGCGCAGCCTTCAGTTTCGACCGCGATGAATTCGCTGAGTACGCCGCCTGGGATTTTGTCGCCGACTTTAACCATGATTTTCTCCTGTATGAGGGGGTGTTGATAAATCTGTTTTATTAAGTGGAATAGGTAAACGAATCTGCAAAGAATTCGTCTTCAGGCAGACCTTGCTGCATAAATGACAATTTAGCGGCGTCGATCATCGCTGGCGCGCCGCAAGCGTAGATCTGATATCCGGCGAGGCTATCAAAATCGTCAAGCACTGCTTGATGCACGAAGCCCGTTCGTCCTGTCCAATTATCCTCTGCTTTCGCGTCTGATAGCACTGGGATAAAGGTGAAGTTAGGGTAGGCTTTTGCCCATTCGGCAGGCAGGTCTGGCATGTATAAATCTGCACGCGAGCGGCAACCCCAATATAGGACCATTTCGCGATCAATGTGTTTGAAGAATGCGTGCTCAAGCAATGCCTTAATCGGCGCAAACCCAGTGCCGCCGGCAACTAGGATGATCGGTTTGTCGGAATCTTCCCGCAGGAAAAACGTGCCTAGCGGACCTTCAAAGCGAAGAATGGCCCGGTCGCGCATGTCGTTGAACACGTAATTTGTGAACTGCCCATCGGGTACGTGGCGGATGTGGAGTTCAACAAACTGATCACGGTGCGGTGCGTTCGCAATCGAAAAACTGCGCCGCTTGCCATCCTTCAACAGGATGTCGATGTACTGTCCGGCAAGAAACTGCATGCGTTCCTGCGCCGGAAGTTTAAGGTAAAGAATGGCGACATCAGCCGCCGGCTTCTCTACCCTTTCGACGCGGCATGGCAGGGTGCGAATTTGGATGTCGCCTGTGTTGCCGATTTCCCTAATCTCCAGTGTCACATCGGAACGCGCCTTGCCGACACAAAACAGCGCCTTGCCTGCGGCCTTTTCCTCGGGCCGTAAGGTGCGCTCCTGATACTCGCCGTAGTCGAAATCGCCCGCGAGCAAGGTTCCCTTGCATGATCCGCATGCGCCGTTTCGGCAGCCATACGGTAGCCCGATGCCTTGGCGAAGCGCGGCATCGAGAATGGTTTCATCCGATGTGGCCTTGAAGGTGTTTCCAGAGGGTTTCAGCGTGACGGTGAATTCTGTTGCCATGATTCGAAGGTGGTCGCCGCTACAGGCGGCGCGGCTGAAAAAGACCTCTACTATACTTTGCCGGTATGACGAAAGGAATTGCAGCAGTGGGCGCAAGGTCGACGGTATTGATCGCAGGCTTTGGTGACATCGGCGAGCGGGTGGCTAGGTTGCTTTCCCGGTCCCACCGGGTCATGGCGCTAATCCGCAACCCAGATCGCCAAGTCGGGGTGGCGGGTGCAGGAGCGCAGCCGTCGCTTGGTGATCTTGATGATGTGGCGTCGCTCGGGGCAATCGCTGGCCTGGCGTCCACCGTCTTTCACTTCGCAC
>JBEILF010000067.1:0-12538 GCA_040379385.1 Burkholderiales bacterium
AAACTATGGAATCAGAAAGCACTCGGGAATAGCCGCTTTTGGCCGTTATGCCTACTTGCCGGCGACTGCCAACAACGCCTTCGGATTAGTTCGCGCTATTGTCAGCAGGGTACGCGCCGCGCCACTGGGCTGCTTGCGACCTTGCTCCCATCCCTGAAGCGTGCGAACTGACACACCTAGCAACGTAGCAAATTGCGATTGCGACAAGCCCGTACGTTCGCGTGCCTCAATGGCGGGCGACAGAACCACATGCGTTTTCGCTGCTTTCATTTGACGCACCGATTCAAGTAAATCGGCGGCAAGGTCGCGTGTTGCCTCATAGGCAAGAAGTTGCTTTTCTGTAAGTGGCTTAGTTTTCGAGGGCATGACGAATCTCCTTTAACTTTGCACCTGTGATGTTGTCAGTCTTGGCCTTCGCGTACAGAGTCAGAAGCACGATCTCTTCATCCACGGTACGCGTAAAGTAAATGACGCGAACACCTCCAGACTTTCCGGTGCCCTTTCGCCGCCAGCGGACTTTTCGGATGCCCCCAGATTCGGGTACTACGTCACCGGCATCCGGATACTCGGCGATGTACGCCGCGAACTCACCCCGCTCGTCTTCGCTCCAATAGAGCGGCCATTGCTTCTGGAACAGGTCAGTTTCGACGACCGTAAACATAGAATAACTATACGCCTTAGGCGTAGCTCTGTCTAGTGGCCAAATTAATTCCGGGTCCTTTGAAGTCAGGGATAACTAGCCAAAACGAATGCAATTGGACCTCTGGCGGGAAGGACTGCTTTTGGCCGGTTTGCCCCAGCAAGTTTCCCACCCAATTCATCGCATGGAATGCGGAATCTGCCGTTTCATCGTGAATTTAAGCAGCGCAACAACCAAACGAAGCTGGTCATCACCGAAGTTGAGCTCGGCTGCCGCCCAGCAACACGGGCTATTGCAGAATCTTGCGGCTGCGTCCGAAGGGATACACTACGCGACGTGGTGTGCGCAGACGATAAGTTTCGAGCACGGGTTGGGTGGTGATCGGGCAGGTAGGGTTGCGATAACCGCCAGGTTCCAAGGTTTCATCGTCAGCGATTTCGCCCCACATACCGCCGCGCACCGGACGGAACATCCACTGGACATAACCCTCGCGTCCCGCCATTTCGATCAAGTCGTCGCCATCCGGCACGTCGGCGACGAACGTAGGCTCGCCGTCGATTTCAATCGGAGACGTGCCAAAAGCCGCCATGCCCATGTTTGTTTCATGAGGGTCGGCACCGACTCTTGAAAACGGTTTTGCTTCGAGCCGTTCGAGGTTCCAAGCGCCCAGCTCCCAGGCGGTTTCGAGTGCATCGAATTCGACATCGTCAAAACGATCCCAGCGCATATTCAGTTGCAGGGCGCTTGAGGGGACGGACTGGTACGCGATGGCTTCACCTTGCTCGGCCAGTTTGACTTCGACAAAGCCGTGCCAGTGTAGTGTCAGCACCATCGGCGTGTTGGCATGCGGCACCGCCGCCAGTGAAACCGCCACCAGCGGCAGACGGTTGGCAATCATCTGTGATTCGACCAGATCCAGCAGTTGAGTAGCCACTTCTAATCCTCCATCGATAAAGACACAATAATGCGAAGATGGTTTTGCGAGTCACCGGAAAAAGGCGCTGTTTGCATCGTATTTTTCCGAGTGGGTAATCCTAAAGCGATTTGATTGAAGCAGAACTTGTCGGGTTTGTGTTGTTAGCCAACGTGTGACTTAAGTGCCAGACACGCGTCTGCAGGGCATCTAACTTATTCGCGTTCACCGTTGGCGGTCGCGCAGGTGTTGCCGAAGGTTTGCAGGTTCGCGACAACCGGCGACGAGTTCATCACAAAAAACGCATGAAAGTCTTGACTTGACGCGCGTTCCCAAGCGTTATTGGCTGGAAATGCCCGTCAATAGGCGGGTTTTAAAACATCCCAGCTGGCGTCCAGACGCCGTGTGTGGGCGATTGTGATAGATTCGTCTGGTCATGTCTGCGTCCGCACCATCCACGTCCAACGCCAACACTGAGTTGGTCCGGCGCTCGCTAGCGAGCGTTTGGCATCCGTGCACACAGATGAAACACCACGAGCAATTTCCGCTCGTGCCGATCACCTCAGCCAGCGGCGTATGGCTGACCGATGCCGAAGGCAGGCGCTACCTCGATGCGGTTTCAAGCTGGTGGGTGAATTTGTTTGGTCACTGCAATCCGCGTATTAATGCTGCAATCAAGGATCAACTCGATTCACTCGAGCATGCGATGTTGGCCGGCTTCACACATGCGCCGGCCGTTGAGCTGGCCGAGCGCCTATCCAAACTCACCGGTCTCGGCCACGTGTTTTTTGCTAGCGATGGCGCGTCAGCGGTCGAAATTGCGCTGAAGATGAGTTTTCATTACTGGCGCAACCTTGGGCTGAACGGAAAGACAAGGTTTGTCTCACTCCAAAGCAGCTACCATGGCGAAACGCTGGGCGCGTTAAGTGTGACCGATGTGGCGGTATTTCGTGATGCGTATGCGCCACTGCTCAACAACAACGTGCTTGTGCCGTCCCCAACCTTTGATGGCAAAGGTGATGGTGATTACCCGTGCTGCCTCGAATGCGCGGACGCTGCGGCCGATGTGCTGCAAACACTGCTTGAAGAACGCCATGACGAAATCGCCGCCTTCATCGTAGAGCCGCTGGTGCAAGGCGCGGCGGGGATGCGGATGTACCACCCGCAATATTTACGTCGCGCACGTGAGCTTTGTACAGAATTCAACGTACATCTGATCGCCGACGAAATCATGACGGGCTTTGGCCGTACCGGAACCATGTTCGCGTGGGAACAGGTCTCCACCAGTGCCGATATGCGCCCCGACTTCATGTGTTTGTCGAAGGGCATCACTGGAGGATATCTGCCGTTGTCTTGCGTATTGACTACCGACACCGTGTACCGAGCGTTTTATGATGACCACACCGCACGCGGCTTTCTGCATTCACATTCATATACCGGCTCTGCGCTGGCCTGCCGGGCGGCGTTGGCAACGCTTGATATTTTTGAAAGTGACAACGTTATTGTCGCCAACCGCGAGAAAACGCGGCGCTTCTCAGAACTGATGATGCCACTGCGGCAACATCCGCGCGTGAGTAACTACCGTCAGCTGGGAGTAATCTGGGCATTCGATGTCAGCACGACACTCTCGGACTTTGCAAGACGCATCTTTGCTGCAGGCTTGGCGCATGGTGTATTGGTACGCCCTATCGGCAACACTATCTACTTCATGCCACCCTATGTGATTGACGACAGCGAATTTCTACTGCTTGTTCATCAGACGCTAGCAGCAATCGACGAGGTGCTCGCATGAGTTTCACGCGCGTCGCTTGCTTGACCATTTGTTTGGGCACAACTGTTGCAAACGCCGAGTCCACATTGAATCGAACGACCGCTTCCCTTGCGTTGCCCGCCTCGGTCACTGCGGCTTTCGCCCGTGCGCAGGTTCCGCTCGACAGCGTTGCCGTCTTGGTCAAAGAAGTTGGTACTAAAGAAGTACTTCTTGGGCAAAACATTGATCGCCCAATGAACCCGGCCTCCGTGATGAAACTGGTGACGACCTATGCAGCGTTGGAGCTTCTCGGGCCGACTTTTACTTGGAAGACCGATGTGTTGATCGCAGGCGCGCCAGGTGCCCTGCGCGGCGGGACGTTGCACGGCGATTTGATTTTGCGCGGCAGCGGCGATCCGAAACTCACCGTTGAGCGCCTATGGTTGCTGCTAAAACATCTACGCGAGCGAGGATTGCGCAACATTGAAGGCGACTTGGTCCTCGACAAATCGTTTTTTGGCGCGGTTGATGTTGACCCGGCAAAGTTTGACGGTGAGACATTACGCGCCTACAACGTCGGGCCGGATGCGCTACTGGTCAACTTCAAGACGATTCGATTTCAGTTTGCGCCTTCCGTTGATGAAAAGAGTGTCGCGATTTCGCCGGACGTGAAGCCGGCGCAGTTGTCAATTGTCAATCGCACTCGCTTAATTGATGGGCCCTGTGGCGACTGGCGTGAACGTATCAAGCTAGATGTTCAGCAGGCGTCACCGATTGACATCCGTGTCGTGTTCTCCGGCAACTACCCGCGCAGTTGTGGCGAGGGCACGTGGAATGTATCGCTACTCGACCATGCGCGTTTTGTTGGCGGGGTGTTCGCCAATCTGTGGAGTGAAGTTGGTGGTGTTTGGAAGGGCGCGGTGAAGCTTGCGCCAACACCCGCAGACGCCAAACTGATCGCCTCGACGGAGTCCGCCCCGCTCAGCGAAATGGTGCGCGACATTAACAAGTTTTCTAATAACGTGATGGCGCGCCAACTGCTTCTGACTATCTCTGCGGAAATCGACAAACAACCCGCCACGGTGACCGGCTCATCGGAGATTGTGAAGGCATGGCTGGCTCGCAAGGGCATCAGCGCGCCGGAGTTGGTGATGGAAAATGGCTCCGGTCTGTCAAGAGTTGAACGCATCTCGGTCGGCACATTGTCGCGGCTACTTGAGGAAGCGTTTCGATCAACCGTGATGCCCGAATTCGTTTCATCGATGTCACTGATTGGGCTTGACGGTACTTTTCGCCGCCGCGCGCGCAGTGATGTGGTGGCCGGCACCGCCCATTTGAAGAGCGGTACGTTAAACGATGTTCGCGCGATTGCTGGTTACATGTTGGCTAACGACGGCAAGCGTTACTCTCTTGTGATGATCGTCAATCATCCAAACGCGATCCTCACGCAGTCGGCACAGGATTTGCTGCTACAGTGGATTTACGCGCGGGTGCCGATGGCAGTTGGGCCGCAGCTGCCGGCCCCGCTGCCGATGCCGCCAGTTACGCCGTAGGCAGATGACGAGTGATTACCTATCGGCCGTTGATTGGTGAATAATGATGCGTTAGTCGCAACAACGGTTCGCGCAATTTCACTGGCTCACCCGGTCCTACTTGGCAAACATCGGATTCGTTTTTCGCCCGCGTCTCATGGCGCATCTGCGAAGTTATTCGCGGGATGACTTCGTCAAAGATTTAGCGGCGGGACTGACGGTAGGTATTGTTGCTTTGCCGCTGGCCCTAGCGTTTGGCATTGCCTCAGGGGTGCGGCCTGACCAGGGGCTTGTGACTGCCATCGTCGCAGGGTTCCTCATCTCGGCTCTTGGCGGTTCACGGGTACAAATCGGTGGGCCCGCCGGTGCATTTGTCGCACTGCTGTACACCATTGTCGAAAAGTACGGCGTCGCAAATTTATTGATCGCGACCATGATGGCCGGCGTTCTGTTGTTTGCAATGGGTGCCTTCAAGCTGGGTAACTTGGTGCGCTACATTCCAGTTTCCATCATTACCGGTTTTACGGCCGGCATTGCCGTCATTATTGGTGTGTCGCAGGTTAAAGACTTATTTGGCCTGACCATGGAAAAAGTGCCGTCCAATTTTTTCTCTCAGATTTCGGCCATCGCCGCCGCTATCGGCACTGTCAATTGGATCTCCGTTGCCATTGGGATTTCGTCGTTGCTTCTAATTGCATCGTGGCCGGTCGGCTACAAAGAAAATGCATCACGGCTCAAACGCATCACCGCGAAACTGCCCTCCACGCTCATTGTGTTGGTGGTGTGGTCGATTCTAGTCACGGTGTTTCATCTGCCGGTGGAAACCATCGGTAGTAAATTCGGTGAGTTACCGAGTGGACTACCAATGCCGGCATTGCCAGCCTTTGATTGGCAAACGGCACAAAATTTGGTCGCCCCGAGCATCGCCATTGCCTTACTCTGCGCGATCGAGTCCCTGCTTTGTGCGCGTATGGCCGACGGCATGATTCAAGATCGACACGATCCAAACCAAGAGCTGATGGCGCAGGGTGTGGCGAACATTGTGGTGCCCTGGTTTGGTGGTATCGCAGCGACGGGCACGATCGCTCGGACGGTGACCAACGTACGCTGCGGTGCACGGACACCGGTTGCTGGAATAGTCCATGCGTTGGTGTTACTGGTCATTGTGCTGCTCGCGGCCCCTGCTGCCAGCCACATCCCGCTCGCGGCGTTGGCGGCAATCCTGCTATGGGTAGCGTACTCTATGGGAGAGTGGCGGGCGTTTCGTGAACTCAAACAGTATTCGATGTTTTATCGCGCCACGCTGCTTGCGACATTTTTCCTCACAGTTGTGTTCGATATCGTCGTCGCGGTTGAGGTCGGGCTGGTCATGTCCAGCCTGTTCTTTATCTATCGCATCTCATCGCTCACCAAGGTGGAAGAAATTGTGTTGCCACCTGAGACGGCATTAACAGCCGATGGCAAGCGAGTGGGTGCGTATGCTCTGTTTGGCTCACTATTTTTTGGCAGTGTGACCAAGCTTGAGCAGCTACTTAACCCGCAGCGGAAGTTGCCGGATGTATTGATTCTCGAGATGCATCAGGTTATCAACCTTGACACGACAGGGCTCGATGCTCTGGAAAGCCTGCACAAGGTGGCCATGAGGCAAGGTGGGCGATTGATTCTGGCTAACCTGAACGCGCAACCGTTGTCTCTCATTCAGCGCTCGCATTTTGCCGAGGCAATCGGCAGCGAAAACATCGTTGCATCACTCGATTTGGCGCTCGAGACCGCTACACGCCCAAGCTAGCGAGTCCGCTGCGGTCGGGGTCGCTTGCCGATTTCGATATTCAGTGTGGTTTCTCTCTGGTTTCGGATGACACCAAACGCTGCCAATGTGCCCGGTTTTAGCGCCGCAATTGCCGCCATCGCCGCGACGCTATCCTGAATCGGTTTGCCGTCAATACTGACGATAACGTCACCGGTCTTGAGGCCGCCCTTATCCGCCGGACTTCCACGATTGACCGACGACACAACTGAGCCGCGTGCCACCCCCAGTTTGAGCGAATCGGCCAGCTCTGCCGTCACGTCCTGCGGAGAAATGCCAATGAAGCCGCGCGTTACCGAGCCATCCTTAATGATCTGCTCCATCACGTCTTTTGCCATCGATACGGGAATCGCAAAACCGATACCGAGTGAGCCTCCGGTGCGCGAATAAATTACGCTATTGATTCCGAGCAGGTTGCCATTGATATCGACCAGAGCGCCACCCGAGTTGCCGGGATTGATTGCGGCGTCGGTTTGGATGAAATTTTCGTAGCGATTTACGCCTAGCCGGTTGCGCCCGAGGGCACTAATGATACCCATGGTGACAGTTTGGCCAACGCCAAACGGATCACCGATGGCCAATACCACGTCACCCACCTGCGCTTTATCCGATTGGCCAAATGTTACCGGCTTTAAGCCCTTGCCATTAACCCGCAAAACGGCAAGATCTGTATCGGGGTCGGTACCGACCAGTTTGGCCGGCAACACGCGACCGTCACCAAAGGACAGCTGAATCTCTTTGGCATTGGCGACCACGTGATCGTTGGTTAGCACGTAACCACCAGTTTCGTCCGCGTTGACAATTACCCCAGAGCCCAAGCTTGATGTTTCTGTCGCCTCGCCAGAGCCGTCGCCATCATCCGGTACACCGAAGAAACGGCGAAATAGTGGGTCGCCCGCAAGGGGATGCCCCCTTGGCAACGTACTGGCGCGAGATGTAGAGACATTTACCACCGACACCTTGGCGCGAGCCGCTGCCTCTGCGTAAGAAGGCCGACCGGCTGCGGCGCTCACGCCAATAACGCTGCCTGGCGTGCCATCTTGGCGAATTTCAACGACGTTTTTCCGCCATGGGTTCCAATCAGGGCGAATCAACGTCACCACAAAGATGACCGCTAAAGTAACCGTAACAAATTCAGCAAAAACTAACCAGAGGCGGCGCATGTAATTAGGACTCGAACTAATTGATTAATAGGATAAAAAGTGTAAACGCCAACCCGTTGAGTTAAACGCCTACGCAGAAAAGGTCGCTATTCGCGGGTTTAGCTACGCCAGACTACTTTTTCAGACAATCGCGAATCTCACGCAGCAGTACCACGTCTTCCGGTGGCGGTGGCGGTGCAGCTGCCGGCGCTTCCGCTTTCAGCCGATTGATCTGTTTGACCATAATGAAGATGATGAAGGCTAGGATGGCGAAGTTCAAGCAAATCGTGATGAAGCTGCCATAGGCGAACACCGGAATGCCAGCTTTTTTCACCGCTTCCAGGGTCATGGCTGTACCGGGAGGGATGTCCTTCAAGGCGATAAACATATCGGAGAAATTGATATTGCCGAGGACTTTGCCCATCAGCGGCATGATGAGGTCATCAACCACCGACCCCACAATCTTGCCAAATGCCCCGCCGATAATGACACCTACGGCGAGATCGATGACATTTCCCTTCACGGCAAAATCTTTAAACTCCTGCATCATTCCCATGGTTCTCCCTCTTTTTTGGCTGTTGAAGGGCGATTAGCATACAGGTTGCGAGACTGGTTTCACCCGCTTCGCGACTGGCTTTGCGAGTTCAGTCCGATCCCGTCGATGATCGAGCGCAGCATTTGCCAGCGTCTGTAAAAAAGATAACACGGAAAAAACCCAATAAAAACAACAATTTTTCGCCCAAAAGTGATGTCCAACGCGGTGTAGGGGCTTTAAGTTGCCCCCTGCTATAGATTAAACTGGCAGGCGTTTCGCCGAAGTTATTACGCCACCGTAGACAACAATTTTATTGCAGCGCGGTAAGCCTGCGGTTCGCTTCCCCTCATAGTCTAGATAGCCAACTCCAAATGAGTGCCATTGTCCTGAATGAAGTAGATGCTAAAAAACGCCGCACGCTGGTGATCGGCGGTTGCGCGCTTGGTGCCGTTGCGGGTGCCGCAGTTGCCGTGCCGTTTATCGGTAGCATGTTCCCCTCCGAGCGCGCCAAGGCAGCCGGCGCGGCCGTCGAGGTACCCATTGATAAACTTGAGCCCGGCCAGTTGTTAACAGTGGAATACCGCGGCGCACCGCATTGGGTCATTAAGAGGACGCCGGAAATGATTGCGCAGTTGGCGAAAAATGACGCGCTGCTTGCCGACCCTGCCTCCGACGGCTCGAGACAGCCAGCTAGCGCTAAAAACGTGGCCCGCTCCATAAAGCCAGAGATTTTTGTCGTCAAAGGGGTTTGCACCCACTTGGGATGCTCGCCGACCTATCGCAAGGAAATCGCACCGGCAGATTTGGGTGCAGACTGGCCGGGCGGTTTCTTCTGCCCTTGCCACCAGTCGAAATTTGACATGGCGGGTCGTGTGTTTAAGGGTATGCCGGCACCGAAAAATCTGGATATAACCGCGTATCGCTTTGAAGGTGACAACACCGTTATCATCGATGCTGACGCAAAGGGGGCATAAGCGCCATGTCGAACACGATTAAACAACCAATCGAACCGCCGATTGCAGGTCCGGCAGGCAAGCTCATCGTTTGGGTAGACCAGCGCTTCCCGCTGATGTCGTTATGGAACGAGCATCTGGCGCAGTATTACGCGCCAAAGAACTTTAACTTCTGGTACTACTTTGGCTCGCTGGCAATGCTGGTGCTGGTCATGCAAATTGTGACCGGCATTTTCCTGACGATGAACTATAAGCCAGACGCAAAGACGGCCTTTGCCTCCGTTGAATACATCATGCGCGATGTGTCGTTTGGCTGGCTGATTCGCTACATGCACTCAACCGGTGCGTCGATGTTTTTCTTGGTCGTCTACCTGCACATGATGCGCGGCTTGATGTATGGCTCGTACCGCAAACCGCGCGAGCTGCTGTGGATTTTTGGTTGCATGATTTACCTTGCACTGATGGCTGAGGCATTCTTTGGCTACCTCCTCCCATGGGGGCAGATGTCGTATTGGGGCGCACAGGTGATCATTAACTTGTTCGCCGCCGTGCCAATCATCGGCGAAGATCTGGCCGTCTGGATTCGCGGGGACTTCAATATCGGTGACGCCACGTTAAATCGTTTCTTTGCCTTCCACGTGATCGCGCTGCCTCTGGTGCTACTGGGTCTTGTCGCAGCGCACATCATGGCGCTGCATGAAGTCGGCTCAAATAATCCAGATGGTATCGAAATCAAAAAAGACCTCGATCCGAAAACGGGCACCCCCCGCGATGGTATTCCCTTCCACCCTTACTACACGGTGAAGGATATTGTTGGTGTTGTTGTGTTCTTGGCCATTTTCTCAGCCATCGTGTTCTTTGCACCAGAGATGGGTGGTTACTTCCTGGAGAAGCCCAACTTCGAACAAGCTGATCCATTGCAAACCCCCGCCCACATCGCACCAGTCTGGTATTTCACACCGTTCTACGCAATGTTGCGCGCAGTGCCCTCATTCTTGGGATCTCAATTTTGGGGAGTGGCGGTGATGGGTGCGGCGACCTTGATTTTGTTTTTTCTGCCATGGCTTGACCGCGGTAAGGTTCGTTCGATTCGTTACCGTGGTCCGCTGTACAAGCGTTTCCTTGCTTCGTTTGTGGTGAGCTTTCTGATTCTCGGTTATCTCGGCGTAGTCCCAACTACCGTATGGGGCCAAGTCCCGCATGCAATTCCCGTTATAGGGGGGATTGATACCGCTACGATCGTCTCTCGAATCCTGACGGCGGTTTATTTCGCCTTTTTCCTGTTGATGCCTTGGTACACAAAGAAAGACATCCCCAACGAGAAACCCGAACCAACAAGGGTGACGTACTAATGAAAACGACCGACCGTTCATTCCTGGCCGCACTTTGTGTCTCGCTAGGGCTACTCGCCTCAGGCTCGGTTTTGGCTGCGGGTGGCGGAGACGTTCACCTAGATAGCGCCAACATCAATCTGCAAGATCAGGGTTCACTCCAGCGCGGCGCGAAGGCCTTTATCACCAATTGCCTCAACTGCCACAGCGCGCAGTTCATGCGTTGGGGGCATTTGACGCAGATCGGCCTTACTGAAGATCAGATCAAAGCCAACCTCATGTTTAATCCCGATACCAAATTTAGCGATTACATGACTATCGCCCTCGATGCCAAAGACGCACAGGCTTGGTTGGGCAAGATGCCTCCTGACTTGACTCTGGTCGCGCGTGTTCGGGGTTCAGATTGGATTTATACCTATCTGCGCGCCTACTACGTTGATCCAGCTTCGCCGAGCGGCTGGAACAATGAAGTGTTCCCAAATGTCGGAATGCCTCATGTTCTGCACGATCTGCAAGGCTCGATGACCAAAGTTGTCGTTGGCGAAAAACAATCTCATGGCAAAAAAGAACCGGTCACGAAGCTGGTGATGGAGCGTAAAGGCAGCATGACAACGCAAGAGTACGACATGTATGTGCGCGACCTTGTCAACTACATGACTTTTATGGGTGAACCGGCACGCGTCAAGCGCACACAAATTGGTGTCGTGGTGATGTTGTTCTTGGCCCTAGCTTTTTTTGCCGCGCTGATCGTCAAACGCGAGTATTGGAAGGACGTCAAGTAACACGTCCCTGAGCAACAATGACGCTTGCGCCGCAGACCTCAAGCAACAACTTTGATAATAAATAGGCACGTACCATGATGACCTTGTACTCTGGCACCACCTGCCCGTTCAGCCACCGCTGCCGCATCGTGCTTTATGAAAAGGGCATGGATTTTCAGATTCTAGATGTGGATCTGATGAATAAGCCGGAAGACCTCGCGGTCATGAATCCGTACAATCGGACACCCGTGCTTGTCGAGCGCGATTTGATTCTGTACGAATCAAACATCATCAATGAATACATTGATGAGCGTTTTCCGCATCCGCAGTTAATGCCGGCTGATCCGGTGATGCGTGCTCGTGCGCGGTTGATCCTGTATCGCATGGAAAATGAAATTTTTAACCATGTCGATACACTTGAGCGCGGTAAACAGGCCGGACATGACAAGGCGCGCCTCTATATTCGTGAGAGTCTCATCCAGTTGGCGCCGATTTTCGCCAAGCAAAAACATATGCTCGGCGACGAGTTTTCGATGCTCGACGTGGCGATTGCACCATTGCTGTGGCGCCTCGATCAATATCAAGTTGAGATTCCAAAGACGGCGGCACCGCTACTTAAGTACGCCGAGCGTTTGTTCTCCCGCCAGGCTTTCATCGATTCGATGACAGCTTCCGAGAAGGCAATGCGCAAGTGAAAACCCATTCTTCCGACGCCGCGCATTCGGCATTATCGATCCCGGTGCTCGGCGAACAATTCCTACGCATCCGCTCCTCGTCGCCAGCGACTTCCGCCCGCCAGGCGGCTGAACGTATTGCCAATACCGGTAGCTAATCTCGATTGCTGGCTAAGCCGCAATGTCCGAGCTCTCCACCAAACCGTACTTAATCCGTGGCATCTACGAATGGTGTGAGAGGGCATCGCTCGGCGGACGGCGGAGCAGGGGCCCGCGCAAGCGGGATGCGACCCGAAGCGAGCGAAAGGTGTCGGACAAGACCATGTCTGAACTCTCCACCAAACCGTACTTAATCCGTGGCATCTACGAATGGCGTGAGGGCATCGCTCGGCGGACGGCGGAGCAGGGGCCCGCGCAAGCGGGATGCGACCCGAAGCGAGCGAAAGGTGTCGGACAAGACCATGTCTGAACTCTCCACCAAACCGTACTTAATCCGTGGC
>JBEILF010000068.1:0-12491 GCA_040379385.1 Burkholderiales bacterium
GACGACGTTGTTGAAGCGTCCGACGACTTCGTGCGTGACGAGCTGTATGAAGGTCTTCCAGCGGCGCTGGACACCATCGCCCAACTAAAAGCGCAACCTGGCGCGCACTACATTCGTCTCGCTCAACGCGGGGTGAGTTAGCCTATCGGGCACGCGAGTTCAAGAAACAATCCGGTCTCTAACTTGCGGCTCGAACGCCAGACAAACAACATACCCGCGATGCAAATGCAATCGCGGGTATGTTGTTTACTACGAACGCTGAAGCGAAGCACGCAACAGCGTGACGTGCTCATTTAAACGTGTACTGAAACCCGCCACGGAAGTAACGACCACGCAGGTCATAGAGGGTTGAATCCCAACCAAACGTAGAGGGATCAAACGGTGGCTGACGATCTTCCAAGTTAAGCGCACTGAGATAAAATTTCAGCTTCTTAGCGTAGGTGTAGGACACCGACAAATCGGTTGTTAGGTACGAACCAACGCTTCCAATCGTCGTCGGGATGATGGTCGCGTTCAGCTGGCGATAACCGCTAATGTAATTGCTCGTAGTCGACACCGCGAAGCCTTTGTAATCCCAATCGAATCCCAACTTCGCTTTTGTGCGCGGCAGTGCACCACGGCCCGGGGAGCCCTGCAACCCGTTGTTGCCAGCATACTGCACCAAGTTTGCGCCGCGTGCCGGCGGCTGCTTGAAGTTGGTCAGGTATGAAGCAACTGAGCGCACCTGCAAGCGGCCCGGGAAGCCCCATGCCGATGGCACAACCCAGCGTGCTTCCGCATCGAGTCCCTCAACGGACACACGCGCCACATTGACGTAGCCGTCAAAAATCGTGGTAATCAAGCCAGCGGAATCGCGAACGATAGCGTTCGGGAAGAGCGCGGCGTTATTGGCGATGAAGCCCGCGCCGTTGATGGAGATAAGGTCGCGCTGATCGATCTTGTACCAATCCAACGACAACGACAAATCTTTAATCGGATCCCAAACTGCGCCAATCGAAGACGATTCGGACTTCTCAGGCTTGAGGTTAGGGTTGCCGCGTAAGATCACAGCAGTACCGCCGGTTGCACCGAGACCAGTGAGCGTGGTGAGGCTCAATGTCGTCGACTGTGTGTTCTCGACGAGGGTCGGCGCGCGGAATCCTCGGTTATACGACATGCGCACCAATACATCCTTACTAGGCGACCATTTCAGGCCGACTTTCGGAGAGACAGCGCTACCGAAGTCGCTGTAGCGGTCTGCACGAGCTGCAGCGACAAGTTCAACCGCTTTCGTGAACGGTGCGCTGACTTCGGCAAATGCCGCGACGACATTGCGCGAGCCGTTGGTGATCGACGAACCCGTGCCGAGCAGACGCCCAGTGCGCGTAAGCGGATCAGGTTGGTCGTTAAACTTCTCGCGGCGCGCGTCGAGACCCATCGCGAAGCCAATATCTCCGCCATCGAGTTTGCCGATGGTGGTGGTGGCTTTGATGTCACCAAAGGCAAGATCAGACGTCGAATTGCGCTCGGTGCTCACACGAATTGCCGCCGTTTGCGCCGGAGTGGGAGCTAAGAAGTTGTACGTGCCGTTCTGAATTGCGAGCTGTAGCGCATCGGCATCGACCTGATTCTGACGCTTTTCGTTTATCTTACTCTGCGAAACACCAATCGCACCATCCCAATCCCAGCGTCCCGCAGTTCCATTAAAGCCACCGAGCACGCGATAAGCGTCGGTTTTGATGTCGTTTTGCACCGCGCCAACATCAAAGAAGGTGTAGCGCAGTTGGTATGCGCGACCGAAAGGGTTGGAAGGATTGGTTGCCGGGATGCGCGCATTGTAGAGGCGCGCCGTCTGCGTGGCGGGATCAAACACTTGCGACGACTGCGTCATCGTCTGCGGCTGCGAAATAAAATTGGTTTTATTCTGCGCGTACTGCGCTTCGAAGAACGCATTGGTACCACCCGACAACTCAAAGTTACCGCGCGCCATGCCGCCCACACGCGTTTGCTCAGGGTAGGCAACGATGAAAGGCGTCAGCGAGCCTGCGCAAATCGTACCGGTCGTGAAGAATGGTGCCGCCGGGATCGCGCCAAGGTTCAAGCGGAAGCCGTTACCCATACACGTGGTGAATGCCTGACGGCGCACACCTCCCGGAACGCCTGTGGGCTGTACGGTCAGGCTCGTCGGCGAGAACGCCGGGTCCGGTGCCACCGATACCCACGTGCCCGCTGAGGACGTCAAGAAGTTATTGAATAGCGCACCACCAACATAACGGGAGTAGTTTCCGTCTCCGACCCATTTGCTATCGGAGAGCAGCATGCGCTCGCGGTGGAAATAATCGACAACACCAAAGATGTTGTACTTGTCTTTAGCCAAGCTGCCGACGCCGCCACTGATGTTCACATTCCGCTCGTTGAGGCCCCCATCGCTACGGCGCCCGGTGTCCGCACCGAACTGAATTCCTTGGTAATCCTTGCGCATGATGAAGTTCACCACGCCTCCGATGGCGTCAGAGCCATAAACTGCCGATGCTCCATCCTTCAACACTTCGATGCGTTCAATCGCGCCCTTCGGGATGGAGTTTAAATCGACGAAGGTATCTTGATTGTTACGCGCAAATGCATGATTCGCCATGCGGCGTCCGTTGATCAGCACCAGCGTCGATTTTTGCCCAAGGCCGCGCAGCGATACGCCTGATGCACCAGACTGGTTGCTGATGTTGGATTCGTTACCGCTACCACCCGAGTTGACGGTAAGGCCACGCACGAAGTCGCCAACCGTGGCCACAGCGCTGCGGTCGATTTCTTCACGCGTGATGACCAACACCGGTAGCGGCCCTTCGACGTCGGCGCGCTTGATGTTCGAGCCGGTGACTTCGATCTTCTCGACCTTGGCAGCACCCTGGGCAAACGCCGATGTGGCGGCAATCATCGAACCTGCCATTACCAGCCCGACTGCGTTGGTGATTTTTTTAATCTTCATGGATGCCTCCGGAAAAATACAGCGGTAGTTGCGATTGTAGTGATTGTGACCTTCACTTTTACTCAACAACGCGGCGCACGGTATCGACCCCACACCAGCCAGCTAAGTTGTCCGGACAAATTGTATTCCCCTAAATGTACAACGTCAAACAATGTTGCATGTACACAACATCGCACCACGACACCCGGCTGAAGCGCTCGGCAAGCTGCGCGCCGATAGCAAAGCCGCGTTACGTATTCAACGCGGCGGCGGCAAGCGTATCCTCGCCACCGGCCACTGGATTTGTCACGTTCTTCTGCCACCCCGCAGCAAACGGTATGACGCATTAGCCTGCGCCCTGCGACACTTGCTTGATTTCTTTGATTTCGCGTTTAACAAAGAAGCTCATCAAAAATGCTGCCGCGACGAGGGCACACAGAATATAAAACGCGACATGATAGTTACCGAACTTGTCGAACAACACGCCCGTGAGCCAAATGCCGAGCCCCCCGGCGATGGCATCCATCATGGTGATGGTTCCCAATATCTTGCCCGCGTCAGTCAAGCCGAAATTGTTTATCGCCTGCAACTGAATAAGGGTATACGCTCCGCCCCAGCCAAAGCCGACGATGACAACGGCGGCTTTGACCAAATCTTTGTCGAAGGTGACAAGCAGCACCATGCCAATCAGCATGATGAAGAGATTGCCGCGGAATACCCATTTCGGCGGCAGGATGTCTGCTAGGAAGCCAAACAGAAATTTGCTAAAAAGGCCTGGAAGAAACAACAAGCCGAGCGCGTATTTGGGATCAAACCCGAGTGGAATGACATACAGAATTAAGTGTGCGACCACGGCCAGTACCGAATAAAAGGTGGCCATCGCAACAAACGACAGCGCCCAGAAGCTTCGCGTCTTTAAGGCTTCCTTGTAGCGCAAGTCATTGGGCGACGGCGCGGCAGCGGATTTGTTCGGTACGCCGTGGCCCAACGGCACGGTGTTCTTCTCAGCGGGTGTGCGCACCAGCCACCATGTCAGGAGCATGAATGCCACCGGAATGATGGCGACGATGCCGAACGCATTACGCCAGCCGTAGCTGCCGATTAAGCTGATGATCAGCGGCGGTAGTACGATTCCACCCAAACTGCTGCCTACAACCGCGAGGCCAACCGCCGTGCCGCGATGTTTCACAAACCACTGCGAGGCAAGGATGACCGCGACATTGATTCCCGCCATCACCAGAATGATGCCGAATCCAAAATGAATCGCGTAGAGATGGGTTTTGTCCTGAATCTGGCCGTAGAAGAAATACAGCACGGCAAACATGCCCAGTCCCAGCATCATCAATCGCCGCACCCCAAAACGATCAATCATCGCGCCCGCAAACGGTGCACACAACCCGGCGACAACCAGCGTCAATAGATCGCGAAACTTCAACTCACCACGCGACCAGCCGAATTCGTTTAAGAGCGAACTATCGAAGGCAGTGATACCAGTGGTGGTTAGGCCGTTGGTCACTAATAACAGCAGCATTGCCATGTTGGCCATTACCCACGGGTAAACCGTGTTCGGTTTGGTGGCCAACGGGATCGGCGTATCGGTCATGGCAAGTTCTCCTGGTCAGGCGTTGTATTGCGTTTCATCGGTTGGACTCTACTATTGTTGCGAGCAAATCGGCGAGACCGAGCAGAGCGGCATCACAGCCAGGTGCCATCATCAGCTGCAAGCTACTGGGCATGCTAGCCGGCAAGCCCGGTATTGGCAGGCTGATCGCTGGTGCGCCGGTGAAATTCGCCAGACAGGTGAAGTCGGCTTGGTTCGCGGGTATCGGTGCCGCAAAGTCAAATGCGGTTTGCGGTGCGGTAGGCCAACATAGCGCATCAACGTCGGCTAACTGGTCACGCAACACTGACGCAGTGGTATCAATGGCAGCATGCGCAATTGAGATATCCGCCGCCGATTTGGCCGCACCAAAGGCGATGAGTTTGCGAAGATTTGCAGACACGCCGCCATCGTCCTTGGCCAGCAAGTCGGCCAAGGTAACCGAAAGTTCGGCTTCACAAATGAGTAAGCCGGCGCGCCGCGCTGCCGCTAATTTGGTTTGGTCGACTGCACGTTCTGTCAGCTGATAGCCCGCACGCGCAATTGTGTCCAACGCGCCTTCGTAGTCACGGCGCACATCGGCGTCGAGCCCGGCACGTGATGCTTCGTCAAGTACGGCAAGGCGAGATGGTTTGACCTGAGTCGCGGGCGCGTAATCGTACTGACGGGCACCAGCGTCATTTGCATCAAAAAAATCGAGTACGGCAAACACGTCACGCACGTCGGCGACAGTATTGGCGAGAATGCCGACATGATCGAGCCTGCGCGACAATGGTTCCACCCCACGCATACTGATACGACCGTAACTGGGCTTAAAGCCAACCACGCCGCAGTAGGCCGCGGGTATTCGACACGAGCCCATGGTGTCGGTACCAAGCGCCACGCGCACCATGTGAGCCGCCACCGCCGCTGCACTGCCGCCACTCGACCCACCTGCGGTGTAGCCATGACGAAGCGGATTATGCGTCTTGCCAAAGTGTGGATTGTTGGTGACCGCACCAAGTGCGGCCTCTTCCATATTCACGGTGCCGATGATGGCCGCGCCTGCTGTGCGTAGCAGTGCCACACAGAGAGCATCCTTTGCCGCAATGCGCGCGCGGTAGCCGCCAATTCCCGCCGTGTGTGCAAGCCCCGCAACGGCAATATTCGACTTAATGGCAAAAGTCCAATCCTGTAGCGCATTTTCAGCACTTTTTGCCTGAAACTGCCCGTCAATTCTGGCCTTCGGACTCTCGGAAAATGCCATAAACGCACCCACCTCGCGGTCGCGCGCCTTGACATCTTGGACTACTGTGGAAAAGTCGATCACGCCGGATGGGTTCCCAGGTACTACTTGAAACGATTATCGATCAAACGAATAGGCTTCTGCCGTGTTTCAATACCGGTCAGCGGCGCAAGTGTGCCGGGCTTGTCCAACGTCACCTTCATCTGCACACCAAAACGCTGCTTCAACAGTTCTTCAAATGCATCCACCAAACCCGCATCCGCCGCAAAACCAGCTTTGACTTCGACACGCACCGTTAACTCGTCCCGCCCATCAGCACCGCGCTCGGCCACACACACAAATTCCCCCGCGTAGGCATTGTTTTGCTCCAGCACCGGTGCCAAACCCTGCGGATAAATATTGATGCCACGAAGTTTGATCATGTTGTCGGAGCGACCAAGGAAGCCGTCAATGCGTTTAAAGCCGAGGTCAATTGCGGAGCCACCCGTCTTCACCGCCGAAACGTCTTTCGTGTTAAAGCGAATACAGGGGTAGATATCATCTTTATACAAACACGTGACGATCAGGTTGCCGTTTTCACCATCCGCAACCGGCAGGTCGGTATCGACGTCGCCAATTTCTACGTACTGCGCGTCTTCCATGACATACAGGCCGTCGTGATCGGGCCCCTCGGCGGCAATCAACCCGGTATCACCAACGCCATACCAATCAAACACTTCACAGTCGCCCCACGACGCGGACAGCGCTTCGCGTGACTCACGCCCCAAGTGTCCGGAAATTCGCTTGACCGGAATATCGCGTCCCGGCACGATGCCAGATTCATGCGCAACTTCCGCAAGTTTCTTGATGTAGTCCGCGAAACCAACGACTGCGGTCACGCTAAAGTCACGCATGATTTGCACTTGCTGCAGGGAGCGCGTCTCCACACCCGTCCCCGCCGACAAAAACACTGCGCGGGTGTAATGCAACACGGCTTCACGCACATAGTGCCCGCCGTTAATCAAACCATGGCCATAGACCGAGTGCACGGTGTCGCCCTCACCTATGCCTTGAAAGGTATAAGCACGTCCAAGCAACAGGTTCTGAATCTCACGGCCACGCGGACCAAACACCAGCGGCTGTGGTCGGCCCGTGGTGCCGCTGGTGGTATGCAAAATCATCGGTGGGCGTGTCGCGTCGTCATAACTATCCAGCCCGTGATAGTCACCTAGCGGTGGCGCCAGCTCGACACTTTCCATCAACTCCGTCTTGGAAAACGTCGGCAGCTTGGCGATGTCTTCCAGACCGCGAATATCTCCTGCCTCAATACCCTTGGCCCCCCACAGCCGCTGATAAAACGGAATCTTCCAGCCGCGCGACATACAGCGTTTGAACAGTGCATCCTGGATGGCAAATAAATGATCGCTGCTGATACCTTTGTAGCGCGTCATAAAATCCGCGCCGATGGGATATTGCTGCTTTAGCGTTTGCCAATCAAAGGTATCGAAGTAGAGGGGCTGGGACATGGGGTGAAGGAAAAGAGGGGAAGGTGAGGATGTGAGACGGTGTGCGGTCAGAGCCCGATGGTTAGCGTAACGATACTTGATGCATCTTCGGTGCCTTCGATAGTATTGATCGCGGCGATCAATCTCTCGATCTGTAGGTCGGACAGCGGCTTGGG
The DNA here is from genome assembly GCA_040379385.1 of Burkholderiales bacterium. Taxonomy (GTDB): domain Bacteria; phylum Pseudomonadota; class Gammaproteobacteria; order Burkholderiales; family Usitatibacteraceae; genus UKL13-2. The sequence continues at coordinate 7,427 of JBEILF010000068.1, forward strand.
CGCGCGTTTACAGCATGCGACAAACTTCTCGTGCTGTGCATCACTGGTCATCGGCGCTTCGGGGGAGCCGTAAACGAGTCTAATATCAACTGATACACGGCGATTGCCCGCCAATTGGAGCGTGAGCGCCTGCGGTGTAAGTGCGTTCGGGTTTGTGTTGGTATCGGCGACGATGTTTATTCGGTGCGCCAGTATCCGCAACTGCGGGTCCCGCAGATTCGTTTCGTTGTAGGCGTCAAGTCCAACCTTTCCGTCACGCAAGACCAGCGCGAGCAAATACGGAAGACACAGTCGCGCGTAGTTTGTTGCCATCTGATCGCGATAGGGCCGATCAACCAATTGGCGAATCAGCGGCGGTGCGTGCAATACCACCGAAACAACATCGTCGGCAGTAAGGTCATGTTCTTGCATTGCGTTCTGCAAGGCAGAAATGCCGCCTTGGGCGGCCCGCCCCGTCGGGTAGGGTTTGTGAGACACACGTGTGATTTGCCAAACCTTGCCAAGTTCGGCAAACGGCGCGAGGTTGGCAGCTCCGTCTTCGATCAATGCCAAATAACCATACTTGCCGTCCACCACATCGTGCGGTGCACAAAAACCGAGTGCGGCGAGATCGACCGCGTTGACTGCCGAGCGCGCGGCAAACGCCACTTGTAAGGCGAGTGTTGGCGTGCCTTCAATATGCGCCTGCATCGTTCCTGCCAGCTGACTGTAGGCGAGCCCCAGCGCGTTTTTGATGCCGACTTCGTCCATCTCGGCCAGATAAGCCATACCAATCGCCGCCCCCAGACATCCACAGTGCGCAGGACGAAAGAAACGAATCGGCTTGGTGGCGGTCATGCCGATCACGGTCGCAACATCGACAGCGATGGCAAGTGCGGCCAAGAATTTTGCGCCCGATACTCGGCCATCACGCTCTGCATACGCCATCAGCGCGGCGAGGATCACCGCCATCGGATGCACCACCGCTTTTTCATGCACACAATCGAATTCTTGATTGTGGATATGAAACGCGTTCACCATGGCTGCTGAGGGTGCTGGCAGTTGTTCACGGCTGCCCCAAACGCTCGCATCGCAACCCTGTCCGCCACTTTTTCCCCACATCATTGCGGCGCGGCGAACCAGCGAAGACTCAGCCACGGATGCGCCCGCAAGCGCAACGCCGACACTGTCGAACATAAACATCCTTGCTGCGTTGCGTGCGGCCAGCGGCACACTGTTCGGATTTGCATGCATCAAGACATGCTGCACGATTCGCCCGACGTGATCGGCTGCTGCCGGCCTGTGTGTCGCTATATTCATATTTGCCGCGCAGAATGTGGAGAAACGACGCTGGGCCACAGCGCGGTCCAGTCGGAAACTTTTGCAGACATCGGCAATGCCAACGTCGCCGTCAGTAAAATCTGCGTAACATCAGGCTCAACACCGGCTGCATCAAACATCATGACGAACTTTGCCTGCAGCCCCTCTTGCGAAAATGGTAACTCGGGGTCTCCCCAAGCGTCTTTTTGCAGGTGGCTGAGGACATTACCATTGGCCATCGTGACCTTCAATCGCGCGGCGTAGTGACTAGGGAAAACGCTGGTTAGGCCGACATCTTCAACCACACCCACCCGCTCGCGTAACGCCACGACATTCGAAACAGCCAAATTTGAAAGCGCAAAGTCGATGAGTTGCGGTACCTCGCCAGCCAAGCCGCGCAGCAGCGTGACCGCCACCGAATGCTGCAAACTAAACTTCGCTTCAGCCTCCGTCGTCGGCTCTGGCTTGTTGCAAAAATCGATGGCGCTCTTATAGGTCGCAACCTCAATCGCGCGGATGTCAGCCACCTGCCGAACACTTCCTGTCGCCATGGTCTTGGCGAGCGCCAATGCCGCGTCAATGGTGGGATGGGCGTGACGACAAGCCGGCCAGGGCTTGAAACTCACATCATGAATCAGCCAACTATCCCCTCGCCCCATTTGCGCGACTACCGCCTGCGGATCGGCGTGATCAGCGGTTGCCGCAAACAGCCCCTGCGGCCCTTCGAGCAATTGTGTCGGGCCGCGTACACCGTTTGCCGCGAGCAGCGCACTTTGCACCCCTGTCTGCGCCGCCATCGCATTGTGCAGCGATTTGGTCTCACAAGCTTCGTGCCGCATCTGCCACAGACCACCGGTACGGCTACCGGCATTCCCCAGCGCGGATACGGTTTGAGCTCGGTCGAGCTTGAGCAATGATGCCGCGGCTGCAGCCGCACCAAAACTGCCGCAACTGCTGGTGTTATGAAAATACTTGTAGTGCGACGTTCCCAGCGCACGACCGATCCGAATCGTCGCTTCATAACCGCGGACAATCGCATCAAGCAGCTCAGCGCCGGAGGCACCGACTTTCTCCGCGACTGCAATCGCAGCGGGGACAATTACCGGTCCGGGATGAAGGATCGAGGTCCGGTGCAGGTCGTCCATCTCCATGATGTTGCCTAAGGCGGCGTTCAGTTGCAGTGCATACCACCAATCGACGGATTGACCAGCTACGGCGCGACAAATATTGGGGGCGGATTGGCGCGCCAGCGCAGCGAAGCCCGACGCAGCTGGCTGAACCACACCGAGCTGGGCCGAAGCCAACCAGTCCAGCACATGTCGCGATGCGCGGCTACGGGTGGCATCATCAATTGATGCCGCCAAGCGGGTCGCGAGCATCTCTAGAACACTCTCGTCGGCCTGTATACCGACAGGTTGGTTGCCGATGGCGTTCGCGGCGTGGTTCAGATAAATTTGTCCGGACATATTTTCATTATAAGCGCATAATAAAGTTGTCCGGACATATTGAGGCCATCGAACTGCGGTCGATGGTAATTTTTGTGCCAGCCGTCTAAGCCATTGTATCCTTTGCCTTTGTAATCACCTATTCAATGTCAAAACCCCGCTATCAAATTGTCGCCGACCAGCTCCGCCGGGACATTGAAAAAGGGCGTCACCAAGTCGGTACGCTGCTGCCTACCGAGCTACAGCTGTGTGCCGCCTACGAGATCTCACGCCACACCGCTAGGGAAGCGTTACGCGTATTGATCCATGATCGGATGATCGAACGCAAGCAGGGCTCGGGCACATTGGTGATCGCGAACTCTCGACAGCGCTTTAACCATAGCATCAGCTCCGTACAAGACCTGCTGCAGTATGGTGCCAACACGCGTCTGACCATCAAACACACCGAAATTGTCGCGGCCGACGATGAACTCGCCGAATTGCTTGGCTGCGAAGTCGGCACCGAGTGTATTCATCTGCATGGTCTGCGCAGCACGCAAAAGGGCGAGGCACCGTTTTGTGTGTCTGACATCTACCGTATCGGCAGCAAAGATCCACTCTCGAGACGTCTGATGGAAGTCAGCGGCGCGGTTTACGCGCTGGTCGAAGAATTAGAGATTGGCCACATAGGCATGGTTGAGCAAGATATCAACGCTGCGCCATTGCCCACAGAAAACGCGCTAGAACTGGATGTACCAAAATCGAGTGTATGCCTACGTATCGCACGACGGTACTTCGATCCCTCCGGTAAGCTAATCGTTGCCGCTGTGAACCTGCATCCGGGTTCAGATTTTGTGTACTCAATGTCTTTAAAGCAATCCAAGTCTTGATGTAACGTAAACCTTGTTTACAATTTTTTTGTTAGTCGACCTATCTTGTGCGCATTGGTCTCATCCTCATCACGTAATGTCCCGCAGGAGAATCAATATGAGTAGCTGGCCCTCCCCCCCGCCCTATTCCCTAGTTGGCAAACACGGGGTATCTCCCGTCACCAGCCACGATGATCGTGCACGGTTTAACTTCCTAGCACAACTCAACACCCATCTGGCGACGAACGTCGTTCCCGCTAACGCCCGCGCGTACGAGCTCAAGGTCAAGCCGGAGTTTGAAAAAGAACACGGGCGCGCACCCACAGATCGCCACGAAGTACGACGCGCAATGCTTAAAAATAGTCTTTTTCAAACTTGGAGCGCGCTGCGCCGATCATCGATGGAGCTGCGTCAGCAAAATGGTCGCGAGGTAGTGCTGCGGCAGATCGCCGATCTCAATCAACGTGCCGCAGCACTCAACGCTGGCTCACCAAGACTTAAACTCGACCCAAAATTTGTCGTTCCGCCGTACATCGCTAAGGTGGATTTTCACTGCATGCCCGGTGGCTACATCGACGAATTGGCTGCCGACGATGTATCAGCCGCAGCAAATTACGATGTCGGCATTTTTGCCACCACCGCCGGCGGGTTGGGACGCCTAAACGACGGTGCAGGGCACGCGCTGGCCGGATGGCTGAAGAAAAACGCGCCTGAGCTAAACCCCAAACATATTCTAGACTTGGGATGCGGAATGGGGCACAGCCTGCTGCCGGTGGCACAGGCGTTTCCAGAAGCTGAGGTCATCGCCATTGACGTGGCGGCACCCCTACTAAGGTTTGCCCATGCAAGAGCCAAGTCACTTGACGTTAACAACATCACATTTATCCAGGCAAACGCCGAGCAGGTGCCGGAACCGGATGGGAGTTTTGATCTAGTATTCACCACGATGTTCTTACACGAGACCTCAAATACCGCAATCAAACGCATCATCAACGAAACGCATCGCCTACTGCGTCCTGGTGGGCTCTGCTTGCATTTGGAACAACCGCAATTTGAAGGGCTGCCGCCGTTTGAACAGTTCATGCGCGACTGGGACGCGCTTTACAATAACGAACCCTTCTGGACCCGGATGCACGAAATGGATTTGGAAGCCATGATGGAAGCGGCTGGATTTCAACGCGAAAAAATGTTCGTCTCTGGTGCGCAGGCGGTCGTCGATGAGACGATCTTCGGCAAGCAAAAAGAGGACGTCGAAGACTATGGCCGCAAAGCCAGCTGGCACGTGTTTGGGGTGCGCAAGTGAGCTACCGAGCAGGGGCCCCGCTTTGCGGGGATGCGAGCAAGGCGAACTGGCGCAGGCGAGTGACCGGTTTGCAGTCGCATCAGAACAAAAGCGCGGAACGAGCGCAAGTGAGCTACCGAGCAGGGGCCCCGCTTTGCGGGGATGCGAGCAAGGCGAACTGGCGCAGGCGA
>JBEILF010000069.1:0-12359 GCA_040379385.1 Burkholderiales bacterium
GAGGACAAATATGACGCAAGAAACCAAAACAAAATTGCCGCAGACACGTCGCAAGTTTTTGGCAGGTTCCGCAGCGGCAGGTGGTGCCGCGATAACCGGCTTCCCGATGATTGCCAAAGCGCAAACAGTTAGTCTGCGCTTCCAATCGACGTGGCCTGCAAAGGATATCTTCCACGAATATGCGAATGACTTCGCCAAGAAGGTAAACGACATGGCGGGCGGTCGTCTGAAGATTGAAGTCCTTCCGGCTGGATCGGTCGTGAAGGCGTTTGAATTGCTGGATGCCGTTTCTAAAGGCACACTTGACGGTGGCCACGGTGTGGTCGCGTACTGGTACGGTAAACAGCAAGCTTTGGCGCTATGGGGTTCCGGTCCCGCCTGGGGTATGGATGCCAACATGGTGCTCGCATGGCACAACTACGGCGGCGGTAAGGCGCTCCTCGATGAAATCTATAAAGGTTTGAACCTCGACGTTCAGTCATTCGTTTATGGCCCGATGCCAACGCAGCCTTTCGGTTGGTTCAAGAAGCCGGTTACCAAGGTTGAGGATTTGAAGGGCGTGAAGTTCCGTACCGTCGGTCTCGCCGTCGACATCTACAACGATATGGGCGCTGCGGTAAATCCTCTGCCTGGTGGCGAAATTGTGTCCGCGCTTGACCGTGGCCTGCTTGATGCGGCTGAATTCAACAACGCCAGCTCAGACCGCAACCTAGGTTTCCCGGATGTGGCCAAGAACTGCATGCTCCAGAGCTTTCATCAACCCTCCGAGCAGTTTGAAATCCTCTTCAATAAGACGAAATACGCTGCGCTGTCGACGGAATTGAAGTCGATTATCGACTACGCGGTACAGGCTTCTTCTGCGGATATGTCGTGGAAGGCAATTGATCGTTATTCGACCGACTATGCCGAGATGAAGGCCAAACAAGGCGTGAAGTTCTTCAAGACGCCGGACGCGATTTTGCGTGCGCAGTTGGCAAGCTGGGATAAGGTGACGGCGAAGAAAGAAGCCGAGAACCCGATGTTTAAGAAGGTTAACGATTCGATGAAGGCGTTTGCACAGCGCGCCTGCGCATGGCAGAACGACACCTTGGTTGACTACAAAATGGCCTACAACCACGCGTTCCGCGCAAAGAAGGCCTAGTCTGTAATGAGTGTAAAAACGGCGGCGTTCGCGCCGCCGTTTTCTTTTGTGCCATCATTTCAGCTTCATCGCTTACAAAAGCGAGCGAGATGGTTTCACGCACTTGATCAGTAGGGAGCCAGAGAATGCAAAAGATATTGCTGGGCGTCGATAAATTCTCGACGTGGTTCGGACAAATTTGTTCATGGGCGGCGGTAGGCCTGACGATCTTGATTGGTTGGGAAGTCTTCTCCCGATACGTACTAAATACGCCGCATGGTTGGGTACTTGACGCACAAATCATGCTCTACGGCGTGTTGTTCATGATGGCCGGTGCATACACGCTGTCGAAGAACGGTCACGTTCGCGGTGATGTGCTCTACGGCTTTTTCAAGCCACGCACGCAGGCGACCTTGGACTTGATTCTGTATTTCCTGTTTTTCCTGCCGGGTGTTCTCGCGCTGACATACGCCGGTTGGTCATTCTTTAGCGACTCCATCAAGATCAACGAGCAGACTTTTTCCGCTGACCCCTTGCCGCTCTATCCCTTTAAGTTCGTGATTCCGCTCGCTGGCGGCCTGTTGTTGTTGCAGGGGGTCGTTGAGATCATTCGTTGCGTCATTTGCATCAGACAAGGGGAATGGCCATCGCGTATCCAAGACGTCGAGGAGGTCGACGTCGATAAACTGAAAGAAATGGTGCACGTAAAAGATGAAGATATTGCCGCGCTAGATAAGTATGTTGTCGCCGGAGAGAAAAAATGATTCGTAAAGAACTCTGGTTTGGTTTTGTTTTGATGGCGATCATTCTGGTCGCCGTGGCGGTATTGATGCCTTGGTCAAATATGACCAACGGTCACCTCGGTTTGCTGATGCTTGGGTTGGTGGTGGTCGCAATCATGCTGGGTTTCCCAACAGCCTTTACGCTGATGGGCATGGGCATGATGTTCGCCTTCTTTGCGTATTTCTCTCGAAGCGACGGTCATGCAGAGCGTGCATTGCAGCAAACGCTCGATTTGATGGTGCAGAGCACCTTCGGTGTGATGCGTAACGACGTTTTGATCTCCATCCCGCTGTTTGTGTTTATGGGCTACTTGGTTGAGCGTGCCAACTTGATTAGCAAGCTGTTCAAATCGTTGCACCTCGCATTAGCCCGCGTACCAAGCTCGCTAGCGGTCGCAACACTTGTGACCTGCGCAATCTTTGCCACGGCAACCGGTATCGTCGGTGCGGTGGTTACGCTGATGGGATTGCTCGCGTTGCCCGCGATGTTGCGTGCAGGGTACGACGTGCGCCTTTCCGCCGGTGTCATTACGGCAGGCGGCTGTCTAGGCATTCTGATTCCGCCCTCGGTGCTGTTGATTGTGTATGGTGCAACAGCGGGCGTTTCTGTTCCCAAGCTCTATGCCGGCGCGTTTTTCCCCGGAATCATGTTGGCGCTGCTTTATGTCGGTTATGTGATGATCATCGGCAAATGGAAGCCGCATATGGCACCGCCACTTGCCGCTGCGGATCGTGTGATCACCCTGCCGCCAGCCAGCCAGCAAGTTAATGATCGTTTTGGCGCGCGCGTGCTGCCCGCGCTGTTGAAAGCACTCAAGGGTGAACGTAACGCCGATGTTTCCACGAAGGTACTGCTCAAACAACTCGGTCTGGCACTAGCACCGCTGCTGGTGTTTGTTGTCATCATGGGTTTGACTTGGAACGCCTTAACCCGGCCCGATGAAGTGCAAGACGTGTCTGGACTCCAAGAGATGGGCGCGACCATCGGCGCTACGGAAGCGACACCAGGCGGCCTTACCGAGCCTCCCGGTAGCAGCGATCTTAAGGAGCCTGCGCCCGGCGGCGTACAAGAGCCGCCCGGAGCCGAACCAAGCAAAGCAGAAGCTGCGGATGCCGCCAAGCCGGTAGAAAAGGCGGCAGCGGTCGAGAAGAAGGCACATCACGATTTTGTGCGCGACCCGACGCCACCGGCCTTCTGGTACGTGTTCGGCATTGGTTCGGCGATATTGGTCGTTTTCTACGGTATGTTGACCTTCGCGCGTCTCGAAATATTCAAGATGCTGCTGACGTCATTCTTCCCGCTTTCGGTCATGATTCTGGCCGTGCTGGGCACGATCCTGTTTGGCTTGGCGACTCCCACAGAGGCAGCTGCAGTAGGCTCGCTAGGTGGTTTTGTGCTCGCCTCTGTGTATCTGCTATTGACACAATCGCGCGAAAACATCATTCGCTCAGCGAAAATTTGGATTCCGCTGTGGCTCGTGTTCCTCGTCTCCGTGGTGTGGTTCATCTTGTTCAAGGCCGAAGTGGTACCGACCGCGCCGACCCAGTGGGTGGGATGGATATCGATGGGTGCCCTTGGCGTTTGGGCGCTGGTGGCGATGGTGCAGGCGAATATGGTCAACACTGTCCGTGAGTCGACGTACCTCACCGCCAAAACCTCTGCCATGGTGTGTTGGCTATTTGTGGGTTCTTCAATTTTCTCCGCCGCGTTTGCATTGCTGGGCGGACAGAATATTGTCGAACAATGGGTGTTATCGCTTGGACTCACGCCTGTTCAGTTTATGTTGCTGGCGCAGTTTGTGATCTTCATCCTCGGCTGGCCGCTTGAGTGGACTGAGATTATTGTGATTTTTATGCCAATCTTCATTCCGCTACTGCCGAAATTTGGTATTGATCCACTGTTCTTCGGTTTGCTGGTCGCGCTAAATTTGCAGACTGCGTTCCTCTCGCCACCGGTAGCAATGGCAGCCTTCTATCTGAAAGGTGTGTCACCGCCGCACGTGACACTAAATCAGATCTTCGCGGGCATGCTGCCGTTTATGGCGATCCAAGTGCTTGCGATCTTCTTGCTTTATATGTTCCCGGCCATCGGTATGTGGCTACCGAACACGCTTTATGCCAACTAGTGTCGGCACCTAAATGTGAATGAGGGTAACTGAACCAGTTAGAAACACGCGGACGCTACGGCGTCCGCTTGTTTCTGGCGGACACGAATTGCACGCCTCTTGGGTAAAAACATGAAACCTAAAATTCTCATCAGTCGGCAGGTCTTCCCGCAGATTGTGTCGGATCTGTCGGCCCACTTCGAAGTCGACCATAACGAGAGTGATGACATCCTTTCTGCCGATGCCTTGCGTGTAAGGGCGGCGGATTGTGCCGCCGTAATGTGTTGCCTGACCGAGAAAATCGACGCTGCATTTTTTGATGCATGTCCCACTGTAAAGGTCGTGTCGAATATCGCGGTAGGCTTCAACAACATCGATGTGGCGGAAGCCAGCAAACGTGGTGTGATGGCAACCAATACACCGGGTGTGCTCGACGATACAACGGCCGACCTGACGTTTGCACTGTTGATGGCGACCGCACGGCGTATCACTGAAACCGAAGCACGGTTGCGTCGTGGCGAGTGGAAAAAAGGATTTGCGCTGCAGCAGTGGCTTGGTACCGATGTTCATCACGCCAAACTCGGCATTATCGGCATGGGGAGGATTGGGCAGACGATTGCGCGACGTGCGTCGGGCTTTGACATGCAAGTCTCGTACTACAACCGCAAGCAGCTCGATGCGGCCACCGAAACAAGACTGAACGTGTCTTACGCAACCAAAGACGCGATCTTGCGCGAGAGTGATTTTGTGGTGGTGATGGTGCCGTATTCGAAGCACACACACCACCTCATCGGCGCGGCAGAGTTGGCGCTGATGAAACCGAGTGCCATTTTTATCAACGCAGCCCGTGGCGGCGTTGCGGATGACATCGCATTGCTGGCTGCGCTGAAGGAAAAGCATATTGCCGGGGCCGGTTTGGACGTGTTTGAAAACGAACCCGCGTTCCATCGCGATTTTTTGTCGCTCGATAACGTCGTACTGACGCCGCACATCGGCAGCGCAACACACGACACACGGATCAACATGGCCAAACTAGCAGCGCTGAATCTGACGCTTGCACTGCAGGGCCAGCGTCCACCGAACTTGATCAATCCATAAGGAACACAATATGAAAATTGCATTTCTCGGCCTCGGTGTCATGGGCTACCCGATGGCGGGCCATCTTAAGGCTAAGGGCTTCGACGTGACGGTGTACAACCGCACCACCGCGAAAGCAGAAGCTTGGGCTAAACAACACGGTGGTGGCTTCCACCCCTCAGTAGCGGGTGCGGTGGCGGGTGCGGACATGGTGATGATGTGTGTCGGCAACGACCGCGATTTGTTGGAGGTCGCCAGACAAGCGATTTCTGCAATGAAGTCCGGCGCCACGCTGGTTGATCACACCACCGCTTCCGCCGAAGCAGCACGCGCGTTGTTTGCAGAGGCGGCTGCGCGGGACATCGCGTTTATCGATGCCCCGGTTTCAGGCGGGCAGGCGGGTGCCGAAAAGGGGCAGCTGACGGTAATGTGTGGCGGTGAAGAAGCAGTGTTTGCCAAGGCAAAGCCGATAATGGATTGTTACGCCAAAGCCACCACATTAATGGGTGAATCTGGTGCCGGGCAGCTGACAAAAATGGTCAACCAGATTTGTATTGCGGGGTTGGTGCAGGCGCTTTCCGAAGGTCTTGCGTTTGCGGAAAAGGCCGGGCTCGATGGCAACTTGGTGCTTGATGTGATATCGAAGGGTGCCGCGCAATCCTGGCAAATGGAGAATCGCGGTCGCACCATGTTGAAACGCGAATTCAACTTTGGGTTTGCGGTTGACTGGATGCGCAAAGACTTGGGCATTTGTCTTGATGAGGCCCGTCGCAATGGCGCGCGTTTACCGTTAACGGCGGTAGTCGATCAGTTTTACGGCGACATCCAGAAACAGGGTGGAAATCGCTTCGATACGTCGTCGCTGATTTCACGCCTTGACTGATGCGGAATAAGCCTACGTTGTAAGTGGTTACTATGGCAAAAATATTGCAGAAACAAAGAGTTACTCGTGTTTTGGCAAAACTAACTGGCGGGTAAGTATTGAACAAACCGTCATATTTGGTTAATCTGCGGGGATGATAAAACTTTATTACTCCCCTGGTGCCTGCTCACTCGCCTCGCACATCGTTCTTGAAGAGCTCGGCATCGCATTTGAGCCTGTTCTAGTCTCGCTCGCCGAGGGCGAGCATAAACGCCCAGAGTTTTTGCGCGTCAACCCAAAAGCCAAAGTTCCGGCATTAAACGTTGATGGCAAGGTGCTCACGGAGACAGTCGCGATCCTGACCTACCTTGGCGGCGGGTACGCCGAACGCGGTCTGTGGCCCAAGGAGACTTGGAAACAAGCGGAAGCGTTGTCGCTGATGGCGTGGCTGTCTTCTACAGTGCATATTGCGGCGGCGGGGATCTTTCGCGCTGAACGTTTCTCGACTGACCCAGCTGCAAAAGAAAGCATCATTGCCACCTCGAAACAAAACTTGCTCAAGTGCTATGCCGAGATAGACCAGCTACTAGTTGGGCGGTCGTTTGCGATGGGCGGACAGTACAGCGTATGCGACCCGTACCTGTTGGTGTTCTATCGTTGGGGCAACCGCTTGGGAATTGATATGAAGACGTTGTACCCGGTATGGACCAAACACGCCTTGCGGGTATTCTCCCGCCCGACGGTCAAACGCGTGTTCGAAGCCGAGGGCATTGAACTCGATAAGTAAACTCGATTATCGACGGGCGTTTTCAGCCTAAAGTGTCTCAAATCGCCCGACAGTCGGGCATCTTGCATTGGTTCGACAGGAGTGCGCCGACCGCAGGGTTTCCTAGCCTGAACATTTCATGGGGGCGCGTTCGAAAGCGGGCGAGTAGGTGAACAGGCGAGCGATGTTTTGCCAGACCGATCACAGCATAGCGGGCTATGCTTCGGCAGCAAGGCGCAACATTGCCGTCCAATCGCCCGCAAGCCAACCTGTAGCCCGCATCCATAGCAAGAGAGAAACGCGCCTAATTGGTTTGCCAATCGCCCACAGGCAACGTCCTTCTCAGCAACCGGCGACCGCTGAAATATTCAGGCTAGGTCTCGCCGATGACGAGCGGATTCGAGTTCGCCCGCCCCCTCGCGTAAACTTCCACTCCCATGCCCACCGCTTTAGTCACATCACCAGAGCAGAGCCGTGCAAGTGGCGCGATACCGCCCATGAAGCTCGATGACGTCCTCGCCAGCGACCGCGTTCGATTGATTGCCCTCGAACGCAAGCGCCACCAACTGCACCGGGCGAACAAACCGACCGACCAGCTCGACCAACAGATCGCGCAGGTACTGTCGGCGGCTGAAGTCAGCATGCGTACACGTCGCGAACGGCACGCTGCTGTGGCATCACCGCGCTACGACGACGAGCTGCCGATTGCCGGAAAACGCGCCGAAATTCGTGCGCTCATCGAAAGGCACCAGGTAGTCATCGTTTGCGGCGAGACCGGCTCCGGCAAGACGACACAGTTACCCAAGATTTGTCTCGAATTGGGTCGCGGTATCCACGGCATGATCGGCTGTACACAGCCGCGAAGAATTGCCGCGCGCACTCTCGCCGGCCGACTCGCGAACGAGCTGGGACGTTCCGGCAGTGGTGACGTTGCCTACAAGGTCCGCTTTAATGACAAGACATCTGATGATACGTTTGTAAAGGTCATGACGGACGGCGTGTTGCTTGCTGAGACGCACCGTGACCGGAATCTATGGGCTTATGACACGCTCATCATTGATGAGGCGCATGAGCGTAGCCTGAACATTGATTTTCTTCTGGGCTATATGAAACAGTTGTTGCCGAAGAGATCCGATCTGAAGGTCATCATCACTTCGGCTACTATCGACCCGGCGCGATTTGCCAAACACTTCGCTCAGCACGGTGTGGACGCGCCGATCATCGAGGTCTCTGGCCGCACCTTTCCGGTCGAAGTACGATATCGACCCGAACACTTCCTCGACGATAGCGAAGACGCGGTCGATATTGAAGAGGCGGTAATGCACGCGGTGGATGAATTGTTTGCCGAGACACGAGCCGGTGATGTGTTGGTGTTTTTGCCGGGCGAGCGTGAGATACGCGACACTACCGAAGCATTGCGCAAGCATCATCCTAATCAGACCGAAGTACTGCCGCTGTTTGCGCGGCTGTCAAATGACGAGCAGGATCGGATTTTCAGTGCGGCTGGCAGCGGCCGCCGTCGGATCGTGCTGGCGACCAACGTTGCCGAAACCTCCCTTACGGTTCCGGGCATTCGATATGTGATTGATACTGGGGTGGCGCGGGTGCATCGCTACAGCGCGCGCCAAAAAATCGACATGCTGCAAATTGAGCCAATCTCGCAAGCTTCCGCCAAGCAGCGTGCCGGACGCTGTGGGCGTGTTGCAGCTGGTATCTGTATTCGCCTTTATGCCAAAGAGGATCACGACGCACGACCAGTCTTCACCACGCCGGAGATTCTGCGTACCTCACTCGCGAGTGTGATTCTGCGGATGAAGGCGTTGGGCTTGGGTGACATCGCCAACTTCCCGTTTATCGAAGCGCCAAGCCCGCGCATGATCGAAGATGGCTACCGGCAGTTGTTTGAACTCGGTGCCGTTGATCACGCAAAGAACATTACCGTACTCGGTTGGACGTTGTCCAAGTTTCCGGTAGACCCGGCTATCGCACGGATGCTGGTTGCGGCGGAAAAGCAGGCGTGCCTCGAAGAGCTGCTCATCATCGCCGCCGGACTGTCAGTGCAAGATCCGCGCGATCGCCCGGCTGATAAACAAGAACAACACCTCGCCGCCCATGAAAAGTTTTCACACCCGCAGTCGGAATTTTTATCGTACGTGAACTTGTGGCTGTTCTACATCGAAGCGATCAAACATAAACAGTCCAACCGCAAGTTAGACCAGTTACTGCGCGAAAACTTCCTTTCGCCGATTCGTATGCGCGAGTGGAAGGATGTTCATATGCAGCTCTCCGAGTTGTGTGCTTCAGTCGGGATGCAGGTTCACAACCATGCCGCCAGCAAAGTGCCAAGTGCTGCGGTAGCGCTCGCACCGTCCACCCAACACGTACCAAATGCAAAACACAAGACCCGCGTGAACACGGGGCCACCTCGTTCCGCCAACGCAAAGTATGAGAGTGTGCACCGCGCTTTGTTGGCTGGTCTGATCACGAATGTCGGCACTAAGTCGGTCGACGGCAACGACTACATGGGGCCGCGCGGTATGCGGTTTCATCTGCCTAAACGTGTGCGTGACCACGCTGCACAAAAGAAGGAGCGGCTCAAGTGGCTGATGGCCGCAGAGCTCACCGAAACTACGCGCCTCTATGCCCGCACCATCGCCGCCATCGAGCCCGAGTGGATCGAGCAACTCGCCAGCCATCTTGTCACGCGCTCGCACTACGATCCACACTGGGAGCGAAAGTCAGGCCAGGTGGTGGCCTTCGAGCAAGTGTCTTTGTATGGGCTCATTATCAATCCGCGTCGGCGTGTGCATTACGGCGCGATCAATCCGATCGAAGCGCGGGAGATCTTCATTCGTCATGGTTTGGTCGCCGGCGAGGTTGATACCCACGGCAAATTTCTGCGTAACAACCTGCGCTTGGTCGCAGAAATTGAGGACATCGAAGCCAAAGCACGGCGGCAGGACGTGTTGATCGATGACAATGAGATGTTTGCGCTGTATGACGCTCTGATACCGGCGGATGTCGTAAATATGGCGGGTTTCGAACGCTGGCGTAAAGAGACAGAAAAAGCGAAACCACAGGCGCTTGAGTTTTCACGCGAACAGTTGATGCGCCGAAATGCCGGTGATGTCACTGTTGATCTCTTTCCGAAGGCACTCAAACACAAGGGTGCTGCGTACCCATTGCACTACCGTTTCGAGCCAACACACCTGATGGATGGTGTCACGGTGACCTTGCCAGTCTCGGTGATTAACCAAGTCAATCCGGCACGTTTTGAGTGGCTCACCGTTGGCATGCTGCGGGAGAAAGCGGCAGCCTATTTCAAGACCCTGCCGCAGCGCTTTCGCAGTGCGCTCGTGCCGCTACCGGATACCGTGAGCGCGTTTATTGACTACATCAATCGTAAACCAGGCATGGCTGATCTATCCTCGGCCGATGAGCCGCTGATCGAGGTGATGACGCGTTTTTTGCAACATGAACGCAACCTTGACGTACCTAAGGACGCTTGGGATGTTTCGCCGGAGTCGGGGCGTGTGATGCCGCACTTGTACATGAACTTCAAAGTTATCGACAGTGACGGCAAAGAACTCGCCATGTCGCGAGACTTCGCGGCGTTGCGGGAACAATTTGCCGACCAATCAAAAACGGTATTCTCAACACTGCACCGCAACCGCATGGAGCGTGACGGGCTGACCGCATGGCCGGCAGATCTTGAGGAGTTGCCGGAAACCATTAACTTCGAACGCGAACAAGAGAAAATGCGGATTCGATACGATGGTTATCCCGGCTTTGTTGATCACGACACCACGGTATCGATCGCCATATTTGACGAGCCTTGCGAAGCCAAAATGGCTCAAACGCAAGGACTAGTGCGGCTGTTTATGTTGGTGCAGGCAGACGCCGCTAGATTCTGCGAGCGTAATATCAAGGTATCGACAGTTGCGGCGTTTCAGTTCTCCACTTTTTTCCCGGAGACCAAAAACCATGTGCAAGAGGCGCTGCGTCAGGAGCTTTTGTTCTGCGCATTCCGCGCAGCATTTGTCGATTCGTTCGACGCTGGTGGTACCGCTACCATTCAGTCGCGTGTACAGTTTGAATCCCAACTTGCCAAGCACAAGGCTGAGCTGGCCAAACACGCCGCGGGCCTTGTTAAAGCGATGGAAGAAGCGCTGACATTGGTGGCAGAAATTCGCAAACTCTGCGACGAGCGCTATGTCAAAAGCTGGGAACACCTTGGCGGCGATATCGAGCAGCAGTTAAAGGCGCTGTTTATGCCTCGGTTCCTGCGGGAGACACCGTCCGGCCAGTTGCTCCACTACCCTCGTTATTTGAAGGCGATCGTGATGCGCTTAAACAAAGCACGCCAGGGTGCCATGGAGCGCGACCTCGAAACCTTCCAACAGATTCGGCCACTCTGGCAACATTATTTGTCGATGGCGAAATCCAAACAGGCCGCCATTCTGCAATATCGTTGGGCGGTGGAAGAGCTTCGTGTTGGATTGTTTGCGCAAGAGTTACGCACGCCGATGCCGGTGAGTGTCAAGCGTGTCGCAAAAATGTGGGATGAGATTGTCAACCAACGCCATTGAGTGGAAATTTTGATGAACGAGAAACGCCTGTCCAAACGTATGTCCCACATTCAGCCGTTTCAGGCGATGGAGATACAGAGTCGCGCGCGTGTGCTAGAACTCGCCGGGCATGATGTGATTCATATGGAGATCGGTGAGCCCGATTTCGGCACCCCCTTGCCGGTGATCGAAGCGGGCAAACGCGCCTTGGACGAGCAGCCGATGTGGTACACGCGCGCGCTCGGGCTGATGCCGCTACGCGAAGCGATCGCGAACTTTTATCACACTGCGTACGGCGTCACTATTGAGCCGCAGCGTGTGATTGTCACGGCTGGCTCAAGTGCGGCGCTGCTGCTCACGTTTGCCGCACTTTTGAACGACGGCGATGAAGTGCTGATGGGCGACCCAGGGTATCCGTGTAATCGCCACTTTGTGCGAAGTATGAATGCAGTGCCGGTTCAGGTGCCGGTGACGGCGGCGAGCGGCTTCCAAATGACCGCGACTGACATCTCCACACGCTGGGGAATACATACGGCTGCAGCGCTGATTGCGTCACCTGCAAACCCGACGGGCACATTGATCGCCGATGAAGAACTTCGAAAAATCCATCAAGCGGTTACGGAGCGGGGTGGCAGTCTGATAGTCGATGAGATTTATCAGGGGCTGACGTATGACAGCGCGCCAAGCACGGCTCTGTCGATACTCGACCATGCCGATAACGTCTTTATCGTAAACAGCTTTTCAAAATACTTTCATATGACTGGCTGGCGGCTCGGTTGGATGGTCGTGCCGAAGGCGTATGTGAAGGAGATGGAAACATTGGCGCAGAACTTGTTTATCTCGCCTTCGACCCCCGCGCAGTACGCTGCGATGGCGGCTTTTTTGCCTGAGACCTTGGAGATTCTCGAGGCGCGGCGGTGTGAGCTGAAAAAGCGCCGCGATATTTTGCTTCCGGCGCTCGAGGCAGTTAACTTTCGGGTACCCGCCAGGCCCGGCGGTGCGTTTTATGTTTACGCCGATACCTCTGCGGTAGCCGAAGATAGTTTTCATCTTTCTTCGACGCTATTGGAGAAAGCGCA
>JBEILF010000070.1:0-12357 GCA_040379385.1 Burkholderiales bacterium
CTAGCCTGAATATTTCATGGGTCGCCGATTGCTCAGCAGGACGTTGCCTCTGGGCGATTGGCAAACCAATTAGGCTCGTTTCTCGCTTGCTGTGGATGCGGTCTGCAGGTTCGCTCGCGGGCGATTGGATTGCAATGTTCTGCCTTCCTTCCAAGGCATAGCCGGCTATGCTGTGGTCGGTCAGGCAAAAAATTGCTCGCCCGCTCGCCCGCGTTCGAACGCGCCCCCATGAAATATTCAGGCTAGTCGGCATGATGCAGCTCATGCACCAGCAGATTGCGCATGGCGGTATTGTCTTCGACCAGAAGAATACGATTCATAGTCTACGTCTTACAGCACCAGATTGATCAATGATGATGCGACTGTACAAACTTACTTCAGTCGGTATTCATAGCCGAGTACTAGTTGTGGAATACCTTTGGCATTCATCAATGGGCTGTTGCGGACTTCACTGCGATAGCGCTCGTAGTTGAAATTGGCGAATAGGGACTGGCGCGGGCTGGCTCGCCAAATCACTAGCAGGCCGAGTTCCGGTGACCACGAGCTTTTGCCAGCATAGGCCCGGCGGGTCGGGGTGGCTTCAGTTGCACGAACACCATAGTAATAGTCGACGTAACTGCTGCTTAGGTGTTCCATGCCAATCCGTGGTGCCCAGGACCATGGGCCATTACGATAGGTACGACTTAACTGCAATGAGGCTACTGCGCCACGTTCGAAACCGCCATCCCGCCCCGAGGCTCTGACGTAGTCGGCTTCCAGCTCGAAATCGCTACCCAAATCAACTTTTCCAGCCACCCCAAGGAATACGCCGCCTTTGCGGTTGGTCATGCCACGAAAAACGGCACCATCCTTTTGTTCGTAACCGTCGAATCGATATTCGATGCGCGGTCCAACCCACCAGCTTCGTTTGTCGTTACCCAGCAGTTTAAGGTCCAGCTGCGGACCGTACAGACTGACCCATTTATTCTGGATCGACAGACCGGGCAATACTAGCGTTTCGGAACCTACATCGCGATAACCATCTTTGTCGATCAGAACTACTGCTCCGATACCATAGCGGGTGCGGCTCTCGTCGTTAGGCTGTGCCTGTGCGTACGAGTTGCCGCTGACAAGCACGAGCGTTGTGCCGACTATGCCAGCTAACAGTGTCGAGCGGCTGCCTCTGGCGCTGGAATTACAGTGGCGGGAAAGATGATAGCGATTCATTGTCGTTACTCCATGAAAATAGCTTCGACCGGTAGCCGGTCCGGGACGGTTAATTGATCAATGGCTGCGGCGATGTTTAACGGTAATGACTGGCTTGTGACACCGTACCGCCAACTGCTTGAGCGCTATGATGGAGGTGATTAACTTACTGGCAACTTACCGAAGAAGACATTCGGAATGCCAGGCTCTGAAGCATCGGTGACCGATTACCACTGTAGTGTTTTTGGCCTGAGCCAGCACCCAACACAGGCTGTGATGGCGATGCCCAGGAGATACCGGACGGCGACGAAGGTGACAGTGGTTTCTGGGCAGGCCAAGGAATATTCCATGGCACCTACACACCCGCGCCAATAGTCCCGCCGCAAAGCCTGCGCCTGCGGGAGCTGGACGAGCACCTCGAGTGCGCGATAGGCGTCGCCGATGTGAGCCAAGCGACTGAGCTGTTCTTGGTTATCTTGCGTGCTGGAGATGCCGCGACCTGTGAAGCGATCAACCATGAAGCTCGCGATCCCGAGCGCGGCGAATGCGCGCGCCCAATTGTCCTCGAGGCCTGACGGGCCGCCCGAGCCGTGAAGCAGGATCACGACCGGCAGCTGATCGGAGCCGGTTCGTGGGATGCGGCGCTTGCCGCCGATGGTTGCCGCCTTCGCGTCCTTTTTCCCGCTTAGAAACTCCCGCTCGGTCGGCTCTGGGACTGAATCACATGTAGCTCGAGCCTCGCAATCTGCGCGCTGACCGGGTTAATCGTGAACAACGCGCTGAAGACAAACCACCAAGCAAAAAATCAAGCTAGGCTGAACATTTCATGCGGGCGCGTTTGAAAGCGGGCGAGTAGGTGAACAGGCGAGCGATTTTTTGCCTGACCGAGCACAGCATCGCGGGCTATGCTTCGGCAGCAAGGCGCAACATTGCCGTCCAATCGCCCGCGAGCCAACCTGCAGCCCGCATCCACAGCAAGCGAGAAACGAGCCAAATTGGTTTGCCAATCGCCCACAGGCAACCTCCTGCTAAGCAACCGGCGACCCATGAAATATTCAGGCTAGTGCTATGTATCACCAGCGCGTGAGACGAAGTCAAATTGTTTTTCATTTGGTTCGCGGCAGCAAAATATGATGCGAAGAGTCGCTCGGCAAGCGCTGCTTATGGTCGAGACACACCGGTAGTTTCGCCAACCTAGCCGTATGGCCGAAAAATCGTCGATCTTCAATAGCCATAACGGTGCGCTATAAAAATTTCGCTTCAAACTCCTCCGGCGGCAACGGCTTAGAAAAATAGAATCCCTGATATTCGTCGCATTCCAAATCGCGCAAGACCCGATATTGCTCCTCGCGCTCCACACCCTCCGCAACAACGTTTAGCTTTAACGAGTGCGTCATGGCGATGATGGCACCGATGATTGCTTCGTCGTTCGGATCAGTCCCGATGTCGCGCACAAAGCTGGAATCAACCTTGATGGAATTGATCGGTAACTGGCGCAGGTACGAGAGTGACGATACCCCTGTACCAAAGTTATCCACGGCGATGCCTACCCCCAATTCACCAAGGCGCTGCAAAACCGCTGCAGCCTCGTCGCTGTTTTTCAACAACATACTCTCGGTAAGCTCAAGCTCAACGTCGTGCGGAGCTAGCTCCGATTTGTCGAGCGCACCCTCGATGGCAGCCATCAAGCGCTTGGGATCAAGCATCTGCGCTGCGGACAGGTTCACCGCCACGGCGAGACTGCGCTCCGATTTGCGTTGCCAATCCGCAACCTGTCGAAAGGCTTCTTCAAATACCCACTCACCGATTGGAACAATCAGGCCGGAGTCTTCGGCCACGCTCATAAAGTGATCCGGCGCAACCAAGCCGAGTTGTGGGTGCTTCCATCTCAGCAAAGCTTCCACAGCGGTGACTTCGCCGGTCGCAAACCCAAGACGTGGCTGATAGTAAAGCAGCAGCTCGCTCTTACGTTGCGCGAGCCTGAGCAAGTTTTCTATCGCCAGCCGCTGTTGCGCCTTGGCATTCATCGCCTCAGAAAAAAACTGATAGTTATTGCGCCCTTTGGCTTTGGCATCATACATCGCCAGATCTGCGTGTTTCATGATTGTCTGCGCGTTACCACCGTCGTCTGGAAAAACCGCAATGCCGAGCGAGCAGGAAGTATTGAGTTGATACTCGCCTGCCTGGATGGGAGCCGCGAGTGAGAAGATCATCTTCTCGGCAATGTTTTGCGCCTCCTCGCCATCTATTGATAGATTTTCGAGGATGATGGCGAATTCGTCGCCGCCGAGGCGCGCAACCGTGTCGCTCGCCCGTACACACGCCGAAAGGCGCGAAGCGACGCGCTTTAGCAACTCATCGCCGACATCGTGGCCGAGGGAATCGTTGATTGTCTTGAAACGATCCAAGTCAATAAACATAAAGGCGAGGCGAGATTGTTTGCGCGCGGCATTGGCCAGCCCTAAAGCGAGCCGGTCGTTGAGCAGCATACGGTTTGGCAGCCCGGTTAGCGGATCGCGGGTGGCGAGATACTCAACCCGCTCTTCGGTCGCTTTGCGCGCGGTGATATTTGCGGTTGTGCCGGTCATTCGACGCACCCGACCACTGGCGTCGCGTTCGGTTACTTTGCCAGACGAATGCAGCCATATCCAGTTGCCGACGGCGTCGGGCACTCGGTAGTCGCAGGCAAATTCATCACTCGCGCCGCGTAGCGCATTCGCCATCGCCGCTTCGAACCGTGGCCGGTCCTCGATGTGATTGAAACCAACGACTTGCTCGCCCCGCAGAATTGCGCTGCCGGTGCCTTCGGCAGTGACCCCCAATATTTTGGCCCAGCCTTCGCTGAAAAACACCTCGTTGGTGGCAAGGTCCCAATCCCACAGTGCTAGGCTTGAGCCTTCGAGCGCCAAGTCCAATCGCTCTTTGGCGTCTAGTATCTGTCGCTCGGCACGGCGGCGCTCGCTGATATCCCGGCCCATGCCGATGCAGTAGCGCTCGCCATTAATTTCCAAGCCGCGACCTTGAAGCAGGTACGGCGACTCTTGGCCATCTTTGGTCGTCATATCGACTTCCAACGTCAGCTCGTCGCCGCGCTCCAGAATGCGCCGAATGGCATCAGCGACCAAGGCGCGATCATGCTGCGCAATGAAATCAACCGCACGCATACTGGCGATTTCGGCTTCGGCATAGCCGGTGTGCTGGCGAAAGCTGCGGTTCCAGCGCACCATGCGACCGTGTTTATCAAACATAAAGAACGCGCCGGGGAGACTGCTAATGACCGCGTCTGAGAATTCTTTTTCTCCGCGCAGCTTGACTTCGGTGGATTGCCGCGTCGCGATTTCGTCTTCGAGCAACTCTTCGAGCTGGACGAAATCACGCTTGAGATTGGCGACCTGCTCCTCTGCTGCGCTGGTGGCTTTTTTTGGCGGCACCGACGGCTGCGCTTCGGTGGTGAATTTGCTGCCGTGTCGTTCGCGCCGTTCGCGTCGTGCTTCCGCGCGTGCCTCTAGTCGAGAGGACACCAAATCCGCGAGGTTCACCATGACTTCGATGTCAACTGACTTCAGTTCGCGTCCGAACACGTCAAACACCGACAGCACACCGATGGGCAGACGCTCGCGTGACAGAATCAATACGCCGGCGTAGAAGCACAGATGCGGCGCATTGGCGACCCAGCGATGATCGCGTGTACGCTTGTCGGAAAGTGTGTCATTGATGATGCAGTAGCGCGCTGGCGTGCGGGCTTCCATCCCGCCGCCATTGGGCGGCAACGCACCTGCGGCGTATTGCAAGAAAAATGCATCGGTGCGCGCGAGTTGACGGGCGGGCAAACCGACTGCCGACTTGAACCACTCGACGCCGCCTTCCGGTGCATCATCAAAAAATGAAATGGCACCATATGTGCCCTTTAAAACTTCGGCTGCGCGCCGTGCGAGCTCATCAAACAGCGCCTCTGGTGGCGTGCCCAAAATTTCGTAGCGTGCCAGCGCGCGGGCACGCGCCGTCGCGCCGGCCAGACCCAACCCAAGTTGTCCGCTCGGGCCGACCAAGGCACCACCGCTAGCTTGGTGGAAGTCGTTCATTTATCAAAAGTGACCAATTGGCGTGCGTTTTGCGGCACTTTTGCTTGATAATGCCCGTCATTGCTAGGGTTTTATTTGTCGAACGTAGGCGTCTGGATCATGCCGCTCCATTGCCCGGGTTGGATCCCACAAACCCACGTAACCAAACTTGGCATACAAGGCGTGGGCGTCGCGGGTCATCAACATGCATCTGCGCAGGCCTTGTAGGTCCGGATGCGCGTCAATGGCGTGCAGCATGGCGCGCGCCAATCCCTTTTCCTGCGCCGCCGGCAAGACGAACACATCGCACAAATACGCATAGGTGGCGCGGTCGGTTACGATGCGGGCAAACCCCGCCAATTTTTCGCCCTCGCCGCCAGTCTCGGTGACCAAAACCGAGAGTGAGTTCGAAACGGCCCTAAGCAGGGTTGCGGCCGGAATGCCCCGCGCCCAATATGACTCGACCGACAGATAGTGATGAATTTCGCTGAAGAGCGCATCGCCCAACGCATTCGCCGCCTCGGCCCACCGAAGCGTATAACCCTCTGGCAACGGCGGCCCCGCCCGGTCAGGCGCGGTCACTCGGCAACGCTTTCCGCGCGACCGCGCTGGTCCTGGTTGGCCAACTCGGCGCTGCGGCGGATGTGGCGCATGGCTTCCTGGGGCTTGCCGGTCTGTTCCATCAAGCGTGCTAGCGTCATATGGGCATCGAGTGACGGTGCCAGCGCGACGCTCGCTTCGAGATAGCTTTGCGCCTTGCCCCATAAGGCCTGACGCATGCATAGTTTGCCGAGCGCGGCAAGCAAGGCAGCGTCTCGCGGCTGCTGGCGCAGCCAACCTTCGGCGCGCTCAATCTGCGCCAATGTGGAGTCAGACTTCGCCTGCGCATACCGCACCAGCAATTGCGGGCTCCACTGTTCGCCCGTAAGCCGGTCAATGGTTTCTTCCAGAACGGCCGCGGCATCGTTGCCGAGACCCAACGCGATCAATCGCGCCGCGAGTGTGTCGACCAGTAGCGGTTGGTAGCGTATGGCCGTATCAAGCTTTCGCCAAGCGTCAAGCAGACTGTCGCGCTGCGCGGGCCGTGACTTGATTAATTCGACTTCCGCGTTTAGTCGGATCGCGTCCGCCGCAGACGCAGGCATAAGGCCGGTGCGTTTAAGCGGCCCTAGCGTCTGCAAGACATCACTCCATGCACGCGCGGCAATCTCCGCCTCGACTTTCATCTTCAGAACACCAATATTGGTCGGGTCCTTTTCTGCAAGCGCCTGCAGAACCGGCAGCGCCTCGGCAGCACGCCCCTCTGCCAGCAACATGTAGGCTTTTGACGCATCACGCATATTTGCTGATCGGCTTGACTGGATAGTCTCAAGATAAGGTAATGCGGCCGGCAAGTTTCCGCCCTCGTGTGCAGCCCATGCGGCGAGTGCGGTTGCGAGATGGCGCAGATCCTCACCGCCGTCCTCAGCATCCTGTTTGGCTGACATGGCACGTTTGGCCAGCTTTTCCGCGTCGTCGAAGCGGCCACTAAACAGTGCACCCAAGCTGTTGTGTAAATCAGCCAGAAGGCGCGCCTTCTCCCGTTCTCGTTTTTGCTGACGAAGCTGCTGTGGTAGTTCAGCGGCACGAATCGAGAGTCTGACCACGAAGTAAGACAAACCACCCAGCACGATGATGAGTAGAAAAAACATGATCATCGACATTTCAATGCGCCAAGGCGGTACAACAAACACCGTGTATCCCGCGCCATATCGCCCGGCAAGGGCCAACGCAACTGCCAGGGCGGCCATTGCAAACATCCAAACTGCCCAGCGGATTGGCTTACTGCTCATCACGCCACCACGCTTAACGGCCGGGTCGCTCGCGCGCCGCTCTTGCCGCACGAACAGCATTTAAGCTCTGCACGATGTCTGGCGTGGTAATCGAGACCGAATTGTCTGCAAGCTGCTTCAAACTCGCCACCACGTTTTGATTCACTTTAGCCTTTTGGTCAAAGTACTTGGCAATCAACTCCCGCGCAGTTTTTAAGTCCTCTTTGAAGTTTGCTTCATCGCGCGCCAACAGCGAGGTGCGTGCCGACAGCAGTCGCAACTTCAAACTCTCACGCACAAACATCGCCTGCTGCGGCGTAATTAGCGAAGCCTCATTGGGCTCGATTTCACGAATACGTATCAGATCGCTCATCTCGTGTGCAAAGTCACGCCAGATTTGCCGCCACCACGGCAGATCCGCCCCCGCCTCGGCCAGTCCGCTCGGCCGTAGTCCTTCCAGATCTTTCATGCTGGTCGGTACCGTCAACGGCAGTGACGACACCAAGGCTGAAATGTTGTCCAATTTAAGCGCAATGCCTTGTGTGTCGACCGCTGGAATGGCTTTCAGGCGTTCGAGGTCCTGCGTAATGGCGCGACGCAGCGGGGCTGCTTGCAGTTTTTCTGCACGCGAAAGTCGCTGGTCGGCAGTTTGTAGCGCCACAATGGCCGCACGAATATTCCCCGCGAGGATCAACTCGCGGCTGGCGATGTTAAGGGTTTGTTCAATCTCGGCCAATAACCAGTCTTCCGGGGTGCGCGCCAGATCACGCGCCATTTCCTCGATGGCGATACGTTGGCTCTGAAATTCGCCGAGTTTGCCTTCGAGCTGTGCCACACGATTCTGCGCATCGCGTAAGTCGCGCAGCAGCGCCTCATTGCGGATTGCAACATCCTTACTGCTTTTGTCGATTTCGGCAATTTTGCCACCCAGCGCCTGCGTTAACTCCGCTCTGCCATTGATACTCGTATACCAGCTCGAAATAGCCAGCAATAGCGCCAAAACGGCGATGCCAATCGCCAACGCGAACGCAATCGGTGAGTTCATCAACTCAGATCGCGGTGCCGGGGAAGCCTTCAAAGATGTCTCGTACTCGTTATCCATATCGCTATTCAATCGTATGCGCGCATTCGATGCAACCTAAGCCTGTGGAGTGGAAAGGGTTTCCACCAGTTTGTTGTCTTCCAGAGACACCACCGAGACACGGCGTACCCCGGCAGAGGTCGCCACGCCCGCCACCCGCTGGTGCGGCACCAACAAATGTGCCACGTCAGTCAACGACAGCTCTTCCCGTGCCAGATTGTTGCCGAGACTCTCGAGCGTCTCGACGCTGCCAATCAGCACGGTAGCGCCATTACGTACGCCGACGGCGAGCTGCTGTCGCTCCGCCACAGTCAGCATTTTGAGTTCGCGCCGATAACACACCAAGTTGTGAACAATTGCGCCACGCTGCACGAGCGTATCTTCCAGTAGTTGCCGACCGCCGCCTTCACTTGCGCCCTTGACGATCACGATATTGCGGCCAGCGGGGGAGGCAAAGGTCGATTCTGCTAGGAGTGCTTCACTATCTTCTCCGCTCGCGGCGGTCCTTGCGTGCGCCAGACCAAGTGCTGCTAGGCGGATGGCAGTCGCGTGCCCGACTGCATAGATTGCCTGTGGTGCTACTGCGTTGGCAATCATGCGCTGCCTCGACAATTCCGGTACGCCATATTCGGCGGCATGACTACTGACAAAAATGATGGCATCCGGCGGCGATGCCAGCGGCACCTTGGCCGCCTCAAGCGCACTGATTTCTAGCAGCGGCAATGCCACCGCCGTCGCTCCCGCCGCGTTTAATGTCCTCACGGTCGCTTCCGCGCTATTGCGCGGGCGGGTGACGATGACGTCCAAACCTTTAAGTGACATGGCGCCGCGCTACGAGGCTAAAGCGTGCCACTGGGCGGGGTGAGCGTACGCCCGGCGAGGCTGTGCAAGCTTGCCAGTATGCCTTCTGCACCGTCGGCGAGCAGTCTTTCGGCCAACGTGCTGCCAATCGCATCCGCATCGGCTACCGCCCCTGTTTCAACGGCGGCAATGCGTTGGCTGCCATCGGGGGATGCGACAAAACCCGAAAGCGACAGTCGCGCCCCTTCAACCGTCGCCATCGCTCCCAGCGGCACATCACAACTCGCGGATAAACGACGGCCAAAGGCGCGTTCAGCGTCAACCATCGCCTTCGTCGCCAGGTTGATGAAGGGTGTCAATAGTCTCGGTACATCCGTCCGGTCGGTCGCGTATTCGATGCCCAACGCGCCTTGCGCTACCGCTGGAATGAAGCGATTTGTATCGAGGGTGTTGCGAATACGCGCGCCAAAGCCAAGTCGTTTCAACCCCGCAGCAGCGAGAATCACAGCGTCGAATTCGCCGTCATCCAATTTGCGTAGGCGCGTATTCACATTGCCGCGCAGCGGCGCGACTTTGAGCGCGGGGAAGAAATGACGAATTTGACTTTCGCGGCGCAGGCTTGAGGTGCCAACGATCGCTCCTGCCGGCAGTTCATCCAGATTGCCGTACTTGTTGGAGACAAACGCGTCACGAATATCTTCGCGCAGCCCAACGGTGATCAGCGAAAAACCGCGCGGCATTACCATCGGTACATCTTTCATCGAATGCACGGCGATATCGGCACGATCTTCCTCGATTGCAACTTCGAGCTCCTTGATGAAAAGTCCTTTGCCGCCAATTTGGGCCAGCGGCTTATCAAGGATTTGGTCGCCTTTGGTCGTCATTCCAATGATTGAGACTTCAAGCCCCGGATGAAACATGCGCAGTTGAGCGGCTGCCCATTCGCTTTGCACCATGGCAAGCGGGCTTTCACGGGAGGCGATTCGAAGGGCGGTGGTGGTCATTGGTGGTGGTTGTTCAAAAGGGATAAAAGAGGAAAGTCGGCGCAACCGCCGCAGAAAGCAAAAATGCGCCGATGAACGCAGACACAACCGAGCTTTAGCAAAGTCAACTATTGGCGCGGGGATTCGGCCATTTATTTCGGAAAGTGCCCGCCAATAGGCGAGTTTTATCAGTTAGTCTTGATAGCCTTGAATATGACAACTGCGACGCACACGGCAAATGTTGGGCGCATAACAGCCGGTGTCGCAGCGCATCTACGGTTTGAACGATTTTCGAAATTGCGTCGGAAATGTTAGCACGCGGGAGATTGCCACCCAAAGCCACCGCCCTCATGTTGCGCTGCGATACAATCCAGCGACGAAT
The DNA here is from genome assembly GCA_040379385.1 of Burkholderiales bacterium. Taxonomy (GTDB): domain Bacteria; phylum Pseudomonadota; class Gammaproteobacteria; order Burkholderiales; family Usitatibacteraceae; genus UKL13-2. Next base: position 10,305 of record JBEILF010000070.1, read on the forward strand.
GCAATTTCGCATCCACAAAGGTAATCGTTGTTATGGCTGCACCCGTACCCAGCGTTGCTGTTCCACGCGCCCCCATCTCCCGTTCGTTAGCAGCTTCCAACGACGGCACGTTGTTCGAGCACCATACGCCCCGACTGCGTGAAATCCCCTACAACTACACGTCCTTCTCGGATCGTGAGATTGTCATCCGGCTGTTGGGTGCCGACGCCTGGGAGACGCTGAACCAGCTACGCGATCAGCGAAAAACGGGACGCAGCGCGAGGATGCTATATGAAGTGTTAGGCGATATTTGGGTGGTGGAGCGAAACCCCTACCTGCAAGACGACTTGCTGGACAACCCTAAGCGCCGCGCCATGTTGATCGAGGCAATGCGCCATCGCCTGCACGAAATTGAAAAACGTCGGCAAACCGACCTGCACGATGACGGCGGTACAGCGGAGGATGGTGCGTCAGACGGCGACCGCGGGCTGAAATCTAACAAGGTGATCGGCCTGCTACAGCGCGCATATGCGGCGGTAGCTCAGTTCGAGCGGGAATTCCGCGATACGTGGGATCTGCGCAAGAAAGTAGAGCGGCGACTGGCCAAGGTCACGCGCCGCGACAACATCGCCTTCGACGGGCTGGCGCGTGTGTCGCATGTGACGGATGCGACCGACTGGCGCGTCGAATATCCGTTTGTGGTGGTCTACCCTGACAGCGAAGAGGAAGTTGCGCTGATCGTGCGCGCCTTGATCGAGCTCAAATTGACCATCATTCCGCGCGGTGGTGGAACCGGCTACACCGGTGGTGCCATACCGCTGACCAAGAATTCAGCCGTTATCAACACTGAGAAGTTGGACGCCTTGGGTGCCGTGGAGCGCATCGCCCTGCCCGGCGTCACCGACGCGGTCGCTACCATCCGCTGTGAGGCAGGCGTCGTCACCAAACGCGCAATGGAGGCGGCCGATGCGGCGGGCTTGGTTTGGGCTTGTGATCCGACATCCGCTGAAGCCTCCTGCATCGGCGGCAATATTGCCATGAATGCCGGAGGCAAGAAGGCGGTGTTGTGGGGAACCGCGCTAGACAATCTCGCGTCGTGGCGGATGGTCACACCGGACGGGCTGTGGATGGAAGTCGAGCGGCTTGACCATAATCTGGGCAAGATTCACGATGTTCCTGTTGCGACATTTCGTGTGACCACATTCGATGAGTCGGGAAAAAACATAAAGCAGCAAAAGACGCTTGCCATCCCGGGGCCATCTTTCCGCAAAACCGGTCTCGGCAAAGATGTGACTGACAAATTTTTATCGGGGCTACCGGGCATTCAAAAAGAAGGTTGCGACGGCATCATCACTTCGGGCCGTTTCATTCTGCATCGCATGCCCAAACATATCCGCACGGTGTGTTTGGAATTCTTCGGGCAGGTAAAAGAAGCAGTGCCGTCGATTGTCGAAATCAAGAACTACATCGACGGCCATTCGCACGCGGTACTGGCAGGCTTGGAACATCTCGATGAGCGTTACTTAAAAGCGGTGGGCTACGCGACCAAGTCGCGCAGAAATCAGCGGCCGAAGATGGTGCTCATCGGCGACATCGTGTCGGATGATGAGAACGCATTGATGGAAGCCGCAAGTCAGGTTGTCCGGCTCGCCAATGCAAGACATGGCGAGGGATTCATCGCCGTCAACGCGGATGCACGGACAAAATTCTGGCTCGATCGTGCTCGCACTGCCGCGATCGCCAAACACACCAACGCCTTCAAGATTAACGAGGATGTGGTGATTCCGCTCGACCGACTCGGCGACTATTCAGAGGGCATTGAGCGTATCAACATCGAGCTGTCGCTCAAAAACAAGATTCGCCTGATTGATCGTCTCTCCGAGTTTGTCTCCGGCAGACTACCGTTGGATTTGGAAGACGAAAACATCTCCCACGACGAGATCGTCGGCACACGTGTCGACGATGCGCACCAGGTGCTTGCAGAAACTCGCGGTCGTTGGCAGTTCTACCTTGACAATCTTGACGCGCCGGTATCGCGGTTGCCGATGAGGGGATCCGGGTTTGGCAACGTCGA
>JBEILF010000071.1:0-12266 GCA_040379385.1 Burkholderiales bacterium
ACCCAGCCGATGACCTTCACTTCACTGGCCTGCATTTCAAACGGCTGTCCCTTGGCTGAAGACGGCACGACAACACCGGTACATTCAACTGCGCAGCCGGCGGTCAGGCGCTGCACTTCCGCCGCGTAATTGGCCAACGTGTTTGGTGCAACGACTTGCACCGGGTGGAAACACGAACCATCGGAAACGTTTACAAACGAAATGCCCGCCTTGGAGTCGCGGCGGGTCTTTACCCAGCCTTTGATGGTGATGGGGGTTTCGGCAGGTGCGCGCCCGGAGAGAATGCTGATGCAGGAGTGTTGTGACATTGCTTTTAAGTGTAAAGGCCGAAAGCCAGCATTTTACGACGCCGTCACCCCGATGCGACCGGCACAGCCAGATAGGGCGAATTTGCGCCCGGGTGGAAACACCAATGCCAAGGCTCGTAGACATATCCATCCGCGTTACCACGCGGGTACGACATCGCAAAGCCAAAACGGGCGGCATTCACCGTAAGCCAAGCAAACGCAGCCGTTTCCTCAAACGCCTCTTCAATGTCCGGCACCTCGATACTGACAATATCAATTGCGCGACCGGTATGGTGTTCGCTGTAGCCCGGCATCGCGATCGACGTAAGGATGTCGTCAATACCTCGGCCTTCGGCGAGTTTTTTCTCGATGATTTCGATTTGTCGCGCAATGCTACGAAATGCCGAGCCCGCAATGAGGGTGACACCGTCCAGAGCTGCGGACGCCTTCATCTCCTGCCAAGCGAGTGCCGCATCAGGCCTCATAAGGTACTCACGCCCACCCGCGCCAACCTCGGCAACCACCAGCTCGCCCGCCTCCGGATGAAACGGTAGATTCCGCACGGCGATGGCCGCTTTGTCTATGCCGAGTCGGGAAAGCACTTCGTCGAGATTGTTGTCCATCGGGGGAAGATGATGAGGGAATTTAGGGTTGCTAAGTTGGTGTCGCCACCGCGCCGTAGAATACCGAAGTGTCACACCCCTATCTAGACCTTACCCCTGATCTTATCCTCGACGCCGTTGAGTCTGCAGGCGTACGTCCGGATGGACGTTTACTGGCGCTGAATAGCTATGAGAATCGGGTATATCAAGTCGGTCTTGAGGACGACAAACCGCTGATTGCTAAATTCTACCGCCCCAAACGCTGGACGTCTGCCCAGATTTTGGAGGAACACGCCTTCGCTCTGGAGCTGGCGACGGCCGAAATTCCCGTCGTACCACCGCTCACTTGGAAGGCTGCCACCCTGCATACTCACGCCAACTTTCAATTCGCACTATTTGAGCGTCGCGGTGGGCGTGCCCCGGAGTTGGATTTCCCCGAAGTACGGGAAATCATCGGCCGCTTTCTCGGCCGCATTCATATGGTCGGTAAAGCCAAGCCCTTTGATGAACGTCCGACCCTCGATATCCAATCTTTCGGCAATCTTCCCCGCAACTGGCTGATTTCGCAAAGTTTCATCCCTGCCGATCTACTCCCTGCGTGGAAGAGTGTTGCCGATCAAGCGCTCGATGAAATTGCCAAGTGTTATGCCCGCGCCGGGGACATTAAGCTGATTCGCCTGCATGGTGACTGCCACCTCGGCAATATCCTCTACACTGACGACGGCCCACACTTTGTTGATTTTGACGATTGCCGCATGGGCCCAGCGATCCAAGATCTGTGGATGTTGTTGTCCGGTTCCCGCGAAGAAATGACGATCCAGCTCCGTGATGTAATGGAGGGGTATCAAGACTTTGCTGGCTTCGATCCGCGTGAACTGCATTTAATTGAAGCGCTTCGAACCTTACGCATGCTCCATTACTCATATTGGTTGGCTTCGCGCGCCGACGACCCCGCCTTTCAGGTCGCGTTTCCGTGGTTTTTTGGCGCGGACGCGCAGCGTTATTGGCAGAACCAAATTCTGGCGCTACGCGAGCAGGTGGCACTAATGCAAGAAGCACCGATTAGTCTTCGAGTAGGTCACTGACGGGGTTGATGTCATGACATTTTTTGCGCAGGTTGACGCCGGCGTGGTGTTTTGCCGCCGCGCCGATTTTGAGACCGTCGGCGGGTACGACGAATCGCTCGAAGGTGCCGAGGACATCAAGATTTTGATCGAACTCAAACCACTGGGACGCCGCCGTCACCAACGCTTTGGTTTGGCAGTCGGGGCGAAGGCAATCACCTCAACACGAAAATTCGACAAACACGGTGATTGGCACTACTTCACCAAACTGCCACGCGTGGCGTTTTGGATGTTGATCAACAAAGCGCGTGTGAAGCGCTTTACGAACCAGTATTGGTACGAAGATCGTTAGTCCTACTTTACCAGCAGCGCCATGCCTGCTTTAGCGGCGGACTTATCAAAGGTCACCACCCCGATGCCCACGGCATGGCACTGACGTTCAATCAGGCAATCGGCAAAGCCAGCGTCGCTTGATTGATACAAGCGAACCGCCTGCCATACTAGGTCGGCTGCATCGACGGCGAGTTGCCGCGTTTGCAGCAGTGTGGTGACAACTTTGATGATCTCATCTCGTGAAGCACCGTAATGCGACTGTAGTACCCAAACCAACTCCACCAGCACCAATACGGGAATGAAGCCTGGGGACTCGGCTGTACAGTTTTTTTCAATGAAGCGGGTTGCAATCGGCGATTGGACTGGGTCGTCCTGCGTCAGATAGCGCACCAACACATTGGTATGGATGCCGGTCATTTGCGGCGTGAAGCGCCAACTGCGGCGGACTTGGCGATGGCTTTATCCATCTCTTCGAGCGACGCTGGCCGCTTCGGCAAGCCGATGATGCCCTTCAAGCTGGTAATGTCGGTCGTTACCGGGCGCAGCAGAAAGTCACCGCTTGCCGTCTCGACAAACTGGATGCGATCACCCACCCCTACGCCCAGACGTTTTGCGACGTCCGAGGGGATGGTGATTTGGCGTTTGCTGGTCAGTGTGGCGGTAGACATTCGGATCTCCTTACAAAATGCAAGTCGCCTTACTTTACCGCAAGGCGGGCATCTCTGCAACCCCGGCTACGGCATCAGCTCGAGAGCCAAGGTAACGCTGCCACCGGAATGCGAATGGATTGATCAGCATCAAACTGGCAGGCGCTCGAACGAGCACACTATTACTGTGTCTCATACATTAAGGGAGTAAGGATGCTCGACATCTCATCAACACATTTCGATCAACGTTTGGCAAACATGCAGGCAGAGCTCCAGACCCTGCTCAGGACGCATCTTGGTGACGATGCCTCCCATCCTCTAATCTCTCGCCTCACGGAGCATGACACGAACGTCGAAAGCCTGGTAGCAGATCTCAGCGAAGAGATGGACTTGATGGTCTATCAGCGTGAGCTTACGCAACTCAATGACATTGCCGCCGCCCGCGAGCGAATCCGCAAAGGTACATTCGGCGTGTGTGTCGATTGTCAGGCACCGATTGGGGTTCAGCGTCTGGAGGCATATCCCACCGCAAAGCGTTGCCTACCTTGCCAGGTTATTCAAGAACGGCACCTGTCTGCGCGCAATATCGGTTAGCGGACGTCGGGACCGACCGCAATGCTATTACTGAGTTTGACGATTGGCCCGGTTGCGCCATCCTTGCAGACCTGACAACAACTCGGACAATCGCGAGTACCCCGGTCGCCGACGCCGGCTTGCGTCTTGAAGATGGAAGTTGAGCGCTCACTGCCGGAAATTTGCCCCGATACACTTTGCAAGGTCATCCATGCACCCCAGCAAATACTCTCACCTTCGGTACAGCGGATTTTGAGCTGCTGAACCGCAGAATCTGGCCGCAATGAATACGCTTTGGATCTGCCCGGCCAAATTTGCAAGGATTCACCGCGCGAGAACAACTTCAAATTCAACCCGCGGTCGGTGTCGTTAACGAACTGGAATGTGATCTCGGCGGCAAACGTGAGATTCGCCGTACCGAGCGAAATCGCGATGAGCACAGACGTCATGAAGAAAGCGGCGAAGCGGATTGAAATCATGTTGGTCATCTCATCTATTGGCAGAACAAAAGGACATCAAACGTCGACCAAGCAACGCGACTTATTATGCCCACACTTATCCCGCGCCGCCTGCAAGTGACGTTTTCAAAAACTTCAGCATAGCGGTCAACGTACGATCTGGGGCCTCCTCGTGCGGTACGTGGCCAAGATCGTCAAACATCACCAGTTCACTTCCGGCAATGTCACGCGCAAAGCGTTGTGCCGCATCAGGCGGGATCAGTCGATCGCGTCCGCCCCAAAGAATCAGCGTCGGCACTTTGATTTGTGGAATGCGTGCCGCCATTTCCTCCACATTGACCTGTTCGAGTCGCGCTGTCAGCGCGGCGCGGTTCCCCTCGCGCAACGTGAGCTCGTAGTATCGGTCGATCAGCTCTGGTGTTACGCGTTCGGGGTCGCCGTAAACGTTGCGGACGCTTTTTTCAACTATATGGCGCGGCAAAGCGATAGTTGCGATTAGATTGATGAAGGGTAGTCGCGCAAGTTGAAACGCAATTGGAACCGAGGTTGGCGCGAGCGGATAACCCGCCGAATCGACCAAGATCAGTTGACTAACGCGCGCCGGTTGATCAAGTGTGACTTGCAGGGCAATCTGTCCGCCAAAAGAATTACCGACGAGAATAAGTCTCGCTACGCCGAGCTGATCCATCAATTCTTGAACAAACCGGCTGTAACGCTGGAGACGATAGTCGTTATCTGGGAATGGGCCCGTCAGGCCGAAACCGGGTAGATCCATGCGGATGACGCGGCGCGAAGCTCTGAGAGATGCGACCCAGCCGTCCCATGTGTGCAAACTTGCCGAAGTGCCATGTAATAACACGATGGGTAGCGGATCATCACGCGGCCCTTCATCTCGAAGATGCACCTGCATGTTTTGCAGTGCGATAAACTTCGACGGCGGCTGCGCCCACCTTGCGCTTAGCTCCGCCACGCTTCGGTCCGGGGCCCAGTTCCAAGCAATGAATCCGGCCAACCAAGCACTACCGATCACTGAGACCACAGCGGCAAACTTAAACGATCTTCTCATCGCTACATGATAAGCGAAGCGTGGTTGGCAAAAGGAGCCTCAGCATGTTTTCCTGCTAGCCTGAATATTTCATGGGTCGCCGCTTGCTTAGCAGGACGTTGCCTCTCGGCGATTGGCAAACCAATTTAGCTCGTTCCTCTTTTGCCCCAGCGGTGGGCTGCACGTTCGCGATCAGCGGCTGCAAAGTGACGTGTTTGCCAAACACCTACCCGCCTTGCGTCGCATAGCCTGCCCTGCGTTGGTCGGTCAGGCAAAAAAGCTGCCCGCTCGCCCGCTTTCAGACGCGCCCGCATGACGTGCTCAGGCTAGGGATTGCGCCGCATCTCGATGTGCCGGATACCGGCTTCGAAAAACTCCTCACCGAAGACGATAAACCCCTGTTTGGCGTAAAAGGGGGCGGCATGTGTCTGCGCATAAAGACGCACCATATAGTATCCCCGTCGCTTGGCCTCATCACAGAGCACTTCCAGCATTTTTTGACCAACGCCCCTGCCCCGCCAGCCGGGCAGCACGGCCATTCGACCAATACGCACCGCTGCGGGCTCGAGCAACATCCGCGCCGTGCCGATCATCCCACTGATCGCACTGGTCGCCGCGACGTGGGTCACCGCAAGCGGATCGGCGTCCTTTTCGTCTAACTCGATACCCAGTGGTACTCCTTGCTCCTGCACAAACACGGCGTGACGAATCTTCGACAGTTCGTCAGCGTATAACGCCCAGCTTGCGAACTTAACCTCAAATGCCGACGCATTCATTCAGGGCGGCTACCTTCAAAACATCGGCTTCTTCTTTGCATTGTCATAACGCTTGATGCCGTCGGTGATCGCCTTCTTCGCCTCTACCACGCCCACCCAACGGTCCACCTTTACCCATTTTTTTGGTTCCAAATCTTTGTAATGTTCAAAAAAATGCGCAATCTGCTTGAGCTGCACTTCAGGCAAATCTTTCGCGCTCTTGACATTGCGATAGATCGGCGTGAGTTTGTCGATCGGTACAGCAAGCAGTTTCTCATCGGTACCGGCTTCATCCGTCATTTTCAGCATCCCCAGCGGGCGGCAACGAACCACCACCCCAGGAATTAGCGGGTGGGGTGTGATCACCAGTACGTCCACCGGATCACCATCATCAGACAGCGTGTGTGGGATGTAGCCGTAATTGCAAGGGTAGTGCATCGACGTCGACATAAATCGGTCAATGAACAGAGCGCCGGTTGCCTTGTCTAATTCGTATTTAATTGGGTCACCATTCATCGGGATTTCGATGACAACGTTGACGTCGTTGGGAACATCACGACCGGAGTCGACTCTATCTAAATTCATGGATTCATCCAATCAACTAATTGGTTACGCGAGGGGCTATTCAAAAGTGCCTATTTGCTTTACTCTCTAGCTGGAAGCGTGCCTCCTGAATCGACTGTCGCCATTGACGAATACTGCTGCAGTTGGACCGTACGCTTTCGGGATTATCGCCGTTCGCCTGAAATACGCCAATATCATGGATTTGTCGGTTATTCGATAAAGGAGAGAAAGTGCATTTCCCACGCCAACAGCGTAGAAACGCCAATAGCCCTGCCCGCTCCAACCAAGCCGTGGTTGCTTCGGCTTCGGCGCACGAGCTAGACGAGCCGGCGTTTTCCGTTTTTTCCGAAGAAGCAAAACGTTTTCCGCTGATCCTTACGCTGGATCAAAACGGTATTCCACACCGCTGGATTACCTGGCAACACACTGTTTGGTACTACGCGAAACAGCGCGTTGCTTGGGAAACAGGATCAAAGGCGTTTACCGTCAATGGCGGCAAGTGCCGTGAGACCGGCGAGACCTCAACCGTCACGGCGGCGTCAATTATTGCGATCCGCGGCAAAGCGATGGCGATCAAGGGATTTAACCAAGTCCCTCCTTTGAACAACCGCGAACTTTTTCACCGCGATCGCCAAATCTGCGCCTATTGTGGTGGCCTGTTTACGCACTCAAAATTGACTCGCGATCACATCATTCCGTACTCACGTCGGGGGCAAGACACTTGGATGAATGTCGTCACATCTTGCCGTAGCTGTAATGAACGCAAGGGTAATCGGTTGCTGGAAGAAGCGAACATGCAATTGCTGTATGCACCCTACATCCCAAACCGCGCTGAATTCCTGATTCTGGCCAACCGCCGAATTCTCACGGACCAGATGGAATTCTTGAAGCAACACGTCGCCGCACAGAGCCGGATCCACCTCGCCGCTTAAGCGGCTCCGGCTTGACCACGCTCGATAAACATAGCGTCGCCGTAGCTGAAAAAACGGTAACGCTGCGCGACCGCATGGGCATAGGCGCGCATCGTGTTTTCGTGTCCGGCAAAGGCGGAAACCAACATCATCAAGGTCGATTTTGGCAGGTGAAAGTTGGTTATCAAGCAATCGGCGACTCGAAACTCATACCCAGGCGTGATGAATAGCGCTGTTTCAGCCGAACCCGCCATAAGAGAACCACTCTGCGCTGCGGACTCGAGTGTGCGCATGCTCGTGGTACCGACGGTAATCACGCGCGAGTGTTCGGCTTTTGCTCGAGTCACTGCCGCGACAGTCTCTGTGGGAACAGCGTACCATTCCTGATGCATGACATGTTTTGACACATCATCATCGCGCACTGGCCGGAAGGTTCCTGCCCCCACGTGCAGCGTCACAAACGCAAGCCTGACGCCACGACTTTCTAGCAGCGCAAGAATTTCATGGTCAAAATGCAAGCCAGCAGTGGGTGCCGCCACCGACCCTGCATTTTTTGCGTATACCGTCTGATATCTTGACTCATCGTCGTCGGCAGGCGGGTGGGTGATGTAGGGGGGTAAGGGTACTTCGCCAACCTGCGCTAGCAACTCAAATACGCTTTTGCCGCCTTCAAAGTTGAGCAAAAACAGGTCGTCACGCCTGCCTTCAACCAATGCGGCAACGCCATGTGCAAACAACAATCGTGTACCAGTCCTTGGAGACTTCGAAGCCCGCACATGCGCTAACGCACGCTGCTGGCGATCACCCTGCTCAGGAAGAATACGTTCGACCAATACCTCAATACTGCCGCCGGTTGACTTGTGGCCGTGCAGTCGCGCTTTGATCACCTTGGTATCGTTAAAGACAAGCAAATCACCGGCGCGCAGCAAGGCTGGCAGATCAGTGAACTGCCGATCCACAACACCGCCGTCCTTCCCGTCAAGATGTAACAGCCGACTCGCAGTGCGACGTTCAGGCGGATGCTGCACAATCAATTCAGGCGGTAACGCATAGTCAAAGTCTGTCGTCTTCATTGATTCGGTCTGGCATGCAGCGGTCAAGCGCGCTAAGTCGGCATCAGGAAACAAAAATGCCCCCGTTGGGGGCATTCGAAATTGGTGCCGGGAGCCGGACTCGAACCGGCACGATGTTGCCACCGCTGGATTTTGAGTCCAGTGCGTCTACCAGTTCCGCCATCCCGGCATCAGGTAGAGCAGTATTATAACGCGACCGCTTGGTTTCGCGAGAAGCGACGTATCGAGAAACACTCGCGCCCCACCCGTTCGCGCCGCCCCCGCGCAGTTGACGCTGGATTTTTAGACGGTTGGCCGCATTGCCACGGGCTTGGGCAGGGGTATCTCCTATAATCGACAGATATAACTTCCCTTAAGGCAACTCGTGTCAACCAACGACCTGTCCAAACTCACTATTGATCGATCCAAAAAAGCCTTCGTCAGCGGCGGTCGTAGCCGCAACAAGTGGTGGCTGAGTATTGCCGCGCTGATTATCATTGTCGCGGGGGCGGCAGTCTTTCGCAGCGGCAACCGGCCGGTGTCCGTCGAGCTTGGCACTGTCGCCTCCGCGTTTCCTACCCAGGCGATCACCACTTTAAACGCGACCGGGCGAGTTTCCGCATTCCGTAAAGCAGCCGTTTCGACCAAAGCGACCGGAAAACTCGAGTATCTCGGCGTGCAAGAAGGTTCCATCGTCAAGGCCGGACAGGTGTTGGCGCGAATCGAGAATAAAGACGTCATTGCCACGCGAGACCAAGCGCTTGCTAACCTTCGCGCAGCCAAGGCAAACGCTGAGCAAGGGCTTGCCGAACTTCGCGACGCCGAGGCGAATCTACGCCGTACTGAGGACCTCGCCAAGAAGAACTTTATCTCAGGCGCACAACTCGATACTGCCATCGCCCGACATGATCGCGCGAAGGCGTCGGTTGCGGCACTAAATGGGCAGATCGGTGTGGCTGAAGCCAATCTGCGCGCCACCAATGTCAGTGTCGAACAAACCGTTATCCGCGCGCCATTCGATGGTGTGATTCTCACCAAAAACGCTAATGTCGGCGACATCATCACGCCGTTTTCGTCGGCCGCCGACTCCAAGGGTGCGGTGGTCAATATCGCGGACATGACCACGCTAGAAGTTGAAGCCGATGTCTCTGAAAGCAGCTTGTCCAAAATCAGTGCCGATATGCCAGTCGAAATTCAACTGGACGCTTTCCCAGACCTTCGCTTGCTAGGGCGCGTTAGCCGGATCGTGCCGACAGTGGACCGTTCGAAGGCTACTGTTCTGGTGAAAGTTGCGTTCGTCGAAAAAGACAACCGGGTTCTGCCAGACATGAGCGCCAAAGTCGCATTCCTCCAGCGCGCACCCTCGCCCGATGAACGCAAGCCGGTAACAGCAGTTCAACCGGCAGCGGTAGTGAAGAGAGACGGTAAAGACGTCGTATTTGTCATCGACGAAAAAAACATCGCCCGTATGGCGGCGGTCACGACTTCGGGGAAGTTGGGTGATCTTGTCCAAGTCAGCGGCATCAAGCCAGGGGACAAAGTCGCGCTGAAACCAGATGAAAAATTGAAAGATGGCGGCGAAGTCGTCATCAACAAGAAGTAGGCGACCGCCATGAGCGACACACTGGTCGAGATCAAGAATCTCGCCAAATCCTATACCCGTGGAGACCAAGACGTCCCGGTGCTGCGCGACATTACGCTGAACATCGACCGCGGCGATTTTATCTCGCTCATGGGGCCATCAGGGTCGGGAAAATCCACGTTGCTCAATCTCATCGCCGGCATTGATAAGCCGACCGGGGGAATACTGCGTATCGATGGTGAAGATATTTCAAAGTTGTCCGAAGGCGAACTTGCGGACTGGCGCGCATCGAACATCGGTTTTATCTTTCAGTTCTATAACTTGATGCCGGTGTTGACCGCCTACGAAAATGTTGAATTGCCGCTGCTACTGACGAACCTGTCAAGATCCGAACGACGCGAACGCATTGAAATGACGCTGAATATGGTTGGCCTCTCCGATAGGATGGACCATTATCCGAACGAGCTGTCGGGCGGCCAACAACAGCGGGTCGCGATCGCGCGCGCGATCGTTACTGACCCAACCATTTTGGTCTGTGACGAACCGACCGGCGACCTCGACAAGCAGTCAGCAAGTGATGTGCTGAACATGCTTAAAGAGTTAAACAATACGCTCGGCAAAACAATCATCATGGTCACACACGATGCACATGCCGCCGAGGCAGCGACACGCATTGTCCACCTTGAAAAAGGCGAGTTGTTAGGCGAAGGCGTGTGATGAACATCAACCTTAGCCACCGCCCGACAGCAAACCGGGCACATTGATGTACTACCTGAAACTCATCTTTAAGAATGTGTTTCGCGCCAAACTTCGAACGGCGTTGACGGTCACCGGCTTAGTGGTGGCAATCGTCGCCTTCGGACTGCTACAAACAGTGGTGGATGCTTGGTTTGCAGGCGCAAATTCCGCCTCTAGTGCCAGACTCGTTACGCGCAATGCCATCTCGCTGGTATTTTCGATGCCGACCTATTACCGCGAACGCATCCGCTCCATCGAGGGCGTAAAGATAGTGAGTTATTCACAATGGTTCGGCGGTATCTATAAGGAGCCATCGAATTTCTTCCCGCAGTTTGCCGTCGACCACAATAACTACTTTGATCTATACCCGGAATTTCTGATTAAGCCGGACGAGCTCCTCGCCTTCAAACGCGACCGACAGGGCGCAATTGTCGGCCGCAAGTTGGCAGATCAATTCGGCTGGAAAGTGGGGGATGTCATCCCGATTCGCGGCACAATCTTTTCCGGGAACTGGCAATTCACCATCCGTGCCATTTTTGATGGCCGCGATGAAACAACGCTAACGCGGCAGTTCTTTCTGCATTGGGACTACATCAACGAGTCGGTGAAGAAGCGATTTCCCCGACGCGGCGATCAGATCGGAGTATTCAACATCCTGATCAACGACCCATCGCGCGCGGCTGACATATCGAAGGCAATTGATGCCGAATTTCGTAATTCACTCGCCGAAACGCTAACGGAAACTGAGAAGGCGTTTCAGCTCGGATTCGTTGCACAGTCCGAGGCAATCGTCGTCGCAATTCGCGTTGTATCGTTTGTCGTCATTTTCATCATCATGGCGGTGGTCGCCAACACCATGGCGATGACCGCACGCGAGCGAATCGCCGAATATGCAACGCTAAAGGTATTAGGTTTTTCGCCAGGTTATGTCGCAGCCCTGATCTTCGGCGAGGCGATGGTGCTCGCCTTCCTCGGTGCCGGTATTGGTATTTTGTTGACCTTTCCGGTAGCTAGCGGCTTTGCCAACTCCCCCGCAGGGGCGGCATTTGCGTCGTTCGCGGTATCGGCGAGTACCGTTTGGTTGCAACTGGCGTGTGCGGTCGCGGTAGGTGTCATCGCAGCACTGGTGCCAGGATGGCGCAGCGCGCGGATAAAGATTGTCGATGGTCTGCGGCATGTCGGCTAAGACCTAAGCACATGAAGATCCCTTTCTCGTACATCTTCCGCAACTTGTGGACACGCAAACTCACCACCATGTTGACCGCAGCGGGGATGGGGTTAGTGGTGTTTGTATTTGCGGCAGTTCTCATGCTGGATGCAGGACTCAAGAAAACGATGGTCGGTACCGGTACCCTCGATAACGTCCTCGCAATTCGCACTGGTGCTGAAACCGAGATTCAGAGCGGTATTACACGCGACCAAGCCGGTTTGCTTGAGGCGATGCCGCAAGTGGCGCGCAGCAAAACAGGTGAGCCGATGATCTCAAAAGAAACACTCGTCCTGATTTCGCTCGTCAAGAGCGGCCAGGAAAAAGGGTCGAACGTTGTCGTGCGCGGCATATCCCCGATGGGGATCGCGCTGCGTCCACAAGTGACACTCGTGCAAGGCCGAATGTTCCGCCCCGGGGCGTCGGAACTTGTGGTGGGCCGCAACAT
>JBEILF010000072.1:0-12172 GCA_040379385.1 Burkholderiales bacterium
CGCACCAGCCGGGGTATTCCGCGGATTGGCGCAGACACATGGCTTTGGCAGTTACGTGGCGGCGTGTGCGGAAGTCTCGGTTAGCAAAGATGGTGTGCTGAAAATTCATCGCATCGTTGCCGCGACCGATTGTGGCTATGCCGTCAATCCACAGCAAATCGAAGCGCAGGTCGAAGGCTCGTTTGTCTACGGCCTCAGCGCGGCGCTGTATCAAGAATGTACGGTGAAAGACGGCCGGATTGTCGAGACCAATTTCCACGAGTATCCATCGTTAAAACTCGCCGATATGCCGAAGGTTGAAACGTTGATCGTCGCCTCAGGTGGTTTCTGGGGTGGTGTTGGTGAACCAACTATCGCGGTGGCGGCACCGGCGGTTTTGAACGCCATCTTCGCCGCAACCGGCAAACGTATCCGCGATTTGCCGTTGAAAAATCATAGCCTGAAGGCTTAGGGTTGGGAAACGTGGTGGCCGTAAAGCGGCACTCGTTTATCGCCGCCATCTGTGCTGTGTTTGGAAGCCTGGCGGCGGTCGCGCAAACAATGCCAGTGGTGGTAGACGACGGCATCCCCGCGCCGTTGTCGGCACTGGTTGGCGATGCCGCGCGCGGCAAAGCCATCGTCGCAAGCCGCCAGCAGGGTTTTTGTGCCCTCTGCCACCAGCTACCAAACGATGTCGCTGCGTCTGCGGCGTTTCAAGGCAACCTCGCGCCGTCTATTGCTGGCGCAGGCAGCCGCTGGAGCGCCGCTCAACTACGGCTGCGCATGGTGGACAGTCGCAGGCTGAACCCCAACAGCATCATGCCCGCCTACCATCGAACCGAAGCACTAACACGTGTCGGCATCGCCTGGCGGACAAAGCCGATCCTTGATGCTCAACAAATCGAAGATGTGGTTGCTTTCCTCGTCACACTGAAATGAGACTGTAATGACGACGCGACGCCATTGTCTGATACAGCTATCCTCGCTCGGCGCATCCGCATTATTGGTGCCCGCAGTTGCGGCTATGGCTGAAGTTGACCCTCTCGTAAAGCGCAGCCGCGCCTATGCCGACGGCGGACAAATTCGCGAAGGTAAGGTGGCACTCGAAATTGCGCCACTAGTCGACAACGGCAATAGCGTGCCGATCACCGTGTCGGTGCAAAGCCCGATGACAGCAACGGACCGCGTAGTGGGCATCGCCGTCTTCAATGAAAAAAATCCGCAGCCGGAGGTTGCCGAATTCACGCTAGGCCCGCGTGCGGGACATGCAAAGATCGCCACCCGTATTCGCCTCGCCACCAGCCAACGCCTCGTAGCCGTCGCCAAGATGGCCGATGGCAGCTGCTGGACACATACGGTTGAAGTGGTTGTCACGCTCGCCGCGTGTTTGGAAGACTGAAAAGACCGTCAAGGCACCTTCAAGGCAAACCATATGGCGCGCAACATATTGACCGTACCCACCACTGCAAAACCAGGGGAGATCATTGAGCTTCGGGCGTTGATTCAACACCCGATGGAAACAGGATATCGGCGATCAAGTGAAGGTGCCATGCTAAAACGCGACTTGATCCGTAACTTTAGCTGTCACTTTCTTGAAACTGGCAAAACCGGCGCGGGTGAGTTGGTATTCGCCGCCAAACTGTTTGCTGCGGTCTCAGCGAATCCCTACCTATCCTTCCACACCACCGCATTTGCCAGCGGCACATTTTTGTTTGTTTGGTCGGGTGACAACGGTTTCACGCAGACTGAGCGCGCGGCCATCAAGGTTCGATAGGCTTGTCATCGTGGCTAACGTTCGAGACATGTTGTACGCCGGGTTTGCACTCGCCACCGCACTGCCAACCATCGCCGTTGCCCAATCGCCGACCGACCTGCGGAAGTCGGGTTACGCGTTTATGGCACCGTCAACCCAGGCGCTACAAAACGACGATAGCCAAAACCCGGCGATGCTGTGGGTGAAGGATGGCGAGGCTGCGTGGCAGCGTACCGACGGCGCGGCAAATAAATCTTGCGTGAGTTGTCACGGTGATGCAAAAACAAAAATGCGTGGCGTTGCGACGCGATTTCCCGCGTATTCCGGCTCACTGGGTCGCGTAATCAATTTGCAGCAGCAAATCAACTTATGTCGGACGCTTCGACAAAAGGCACCTTCACTGCCGTTGGAGCACCAAATCCTGCTGGCACTGGAAAGCTATGTCGCGACGCAATCGCGCGGATTGCCAATCACACCGACCGCTAACAAAAAACTTGGCGATGCGCAGAAAAAGGGTGGGGCGCTTTTTGCCCAACGCATTGGTCAGATGGATCTCAGCTGTCAGGATTGCCATAACAACCAAGTGGGCCGTTCGTTGGCGGGGAATCTGATTCCGCAGGCGCATCCGACGGGCTACCCACTATATCGTTTGGAATGGCAGGTTGTTGGCGGACTCCAGCGCAGAATACGCAACTGTATGGCGGGTGTACGCGCCGAGCCATACGCCTACGGCAGCGACGAAATGGTGGCGCTTGAAGCCTATCTAGGCAAGCGCGCCGCCGGCATGAAATTGGAGGTACCAGGAGTACGGCCCTGACTCACCAGCCCAACAGAAATTTATAAATGTGTTGGTTGTTGCCCCGTTAAACTATTAGATTCCAACACTTGCCAACAAATGTCCGCCAAACATATTTTTGTCGTCGACGACGACGACGTTACCGCAGCGATTCTGTCCGGTCATCTGACCAAAGAGGGCTATCGGGTAACGCGTCTGGCGGACGGCAACACGTTAATCGACGACGTTCAGCGCGAACAACCCGACGCGATCATCCTTGACGGACGCTTGCCGAGCGCAGATGGATTCGACTTGTGTCGTGAGCTGCGTCCAAGGTTTTCCGGGCCAATTTTGCTGCTCACCGCTCGCGACGACGATATCGACGAATTGCTTGGGCTTGAGCTGGGTGCGGATGACTACCTGCGTAAACCGGCAACATCCCGCATCGTTCTCGCGCACTTGCGAGCCTGCCTGCGGCGGACCGGCGGTGCTGCAGCCAACGATGGCAAAGCCAGCCTCGCTTTTGGCGATTTGCACATCAACCCGGCGGCCCGAAGTGCAACCCTCAAGGGTGAGGCGATACCGCTTACCACCGCTGAATTTGATCTGTTGTGGATGCTGGCCAGCCAATCCGGTTCCGTACTCTCACGCGAGGAGATGTTTCGGCAAACTCGTGGTATTGATTACGATGGACTTGATCGATCCATCGACATGCGCATTTCGCGTCTGCGCAAACTCATCGGCGACGATACCGAGAACCCGGTCATCATCAAAACCGTGCGCGGCAAAGGTTACTTATTTGTCGCACCAACGTAGTCAGGGCAGGGCCGCGCGACGCCGCCGTGACAATCGGTGACAAAAGGGCAACACGAGGCCGACAGACGCGGCAAGCCGTCTCACTCAGAATATGTCTATTGCGGCTGACCAATTGGTTACTGCAAGCCTCTCCCACCAAAGGTACTAGACATGATGAACTTGCATACTGAACGGAGCAGCCTCACCCCCCGTAGTCACGCTGCATTTCAGTACATTGACCTTGATGAGATCGAACATTTTATTGGCGAGCGCCCGGAAGTGTTGGTAGAGCTACTACAGCTCGCATTATCTACCGGTCGCGACCAAATTAGTTTCGTAAATCGCTGTGGTGCCACTGGTGACGCCCCGGCACAGCGATTGGCAATACACAATCTACTGAACACGTTTCATTTCTTGCGCGCCAAAAAAGCAATAACCACCGCTCGGCGAGCAGAGCGCTATGTCGCAGCATCGTATACGCCGTTGGGGCCGATGATGCTGAATGAATTGAATGCGGTTTGCGATGCCATTGAGGCGGAGTTGTCTGCGTTCCTCGGTCATCCCGACACCATCACCCCTGCGGTATAACCACCAACCACGCTAGAGCTGCAAAGTGGCCACTCTTTCTCTCCCGCAAACACGCTTCACGGGCAAGTTGCGATGGAATCATCTGTCGCCGGCTCGTCGTGTGGTGCTGTCGGTAATGCTGTTTGCCGGGTTGTCTGTGTTTGCCGTTTGGTGCATCGCGATGCGAGAAATTGCCAGCGAGCGCAAACGCGTCATCGCCGAAGCTGCACAACAGGCGGCACATCTTGCCAGCGCACATGAGGAGCATACGCTACGCACAATTTTGGCCGTCGACCAATCGGTACTGTTCCTAAAGCACCAGTATGAACTCCGCCACGGCATCTTCCAGCTCAGCCATTACGTTGATTCGGCTGTCCTCGCCAAGGAAGTTCTTAATCTGTATGCGGTCGTTGACACGTCTGGTTTTGTCACTGACTCAACCCAACCATTTCCGCGCATCAACTTGTCTGAGCGTGAACACATCAGAGTACACGCCACCAGCCCCAATAGCGGACTGTTCATTAGCAAGCCGGTGCCAGGCCTAGTCTCGAACAAGTGGTCCATGCAGATTACGCGTCGGCTCAACAACCCAAGCGGCGGCTTTGATGGCGTAATCGTCGCCTCGATGGATGCCTTCTACTTCACGCGTGTTTACCAAGCCTCAACCGCCGGACGAAACAGCCTAGTCTCGCTGGTCGGGTCTGACGGGATTGTGCGGGCCCAACAGCTTGGCGACGTATCGTCGGTGGGGCAAGACTTGTCGAAGTCGCGCGCGTTTCAAACGATGCTCGGCGCGGGGGCGCAGACTATCGGCACCACCACCGAACTCGACGGTAGCGAGCGCGTGGTGGCGTACCGAAAGCTAGCAAATTTACCGCTGTACTTAGTCGTTGGTCTTTCTCTTCAAGAGGTCACCGCGACAATGGAGGACTACCAACGCACCGTGCACACCATGGCCGGTCTGACATCCGTGCTGATCGTGTTGTTTTGTGGCATGTTGCTCGGAACCATCGCACGCATCGAGGAAAGTCGTCAGGCCGCCCTGCAAGCTAACGAGGCGAAATCGCAGTATCTAGCTAATATGTCACACGAGCTACGCACGCCTCTCAGCGGCATTCTAGGATACGCTGAGCTGCTGAAAACAGACCTCAACGACCCGGAGCAACGCAAGTTTGCCATGGCCATTTACAAGAGTGGTGCGCATCTCTTGGAGCTGGTTAATACGGTACTCGATCTTGAGAAGGTGTCATCGGGCATGATGGAAACCCACATCGAGCGCGAAAATCTGGCCGACTTGATTTCAGAAGTGGTGAACGGTCATCGCGCGAGTATCCGCACCAAGGGTTTGGAGCTTCGGTTTGAACTGCGAGAAGACCTTCCCGTATATGTGTCATGTGATCGCCTAAAACTTACCCAGGTTCTCAATAACCTGCTGCATAACGCCATCAAATTCACCGATACTGGGTTCATTGCTGTGCGTGCCGGGCTGCGGGACGCACCGGCTGGTCAAGAACTATTCATCGAAGTTGCCGATAGCGGTATTGGCATCCCGAAGGCACTGCAAACTAGAGTTTTTGAGAAGTTCGTTCAAATCAACGGCGCTGATGGCCGTGCTCAGCAAGGTAGTGGTTTGGGCCTCGCACTGGTCAAAGAGCTCACCGCACTGATGGGCGGAAACATCACCCTGGACTGCACATCTTCCAAGGGCTCCATATTTACCGTATCGCTTCCGCTCGAACCGTTACATTCCAGTTAGTCGCAGCATAAGCATCCTGAAAGGAAATCAACATGAAACAAATACTAATCGTCGAAGACAACCCAATGAATGCCGAGCTGGCAAGAGTAATTCTGACGCGCGCCGGTTACGGTGCTGCAGTCGTCGAGCGAGCTGACTTTGCGATGGATTTTCTGGTTGGTAACGAAGTCGACGCCATTCTGAGCGATATCAGCCTTCCGGGAATGGGCGGCAAGGAGCTATGCCGATGGCTAAATGAACACCGGCCCAGCACACGTCCGAGAATGGTGGCCTACACAGCATTTGCAATGCCACACCAGCGCCAGTCCATTCTCGAGGCGGGCTTCGACGCGCTGGTGGTCAAGCCCGCCAAGCTGGAAACCATACTCAACGCGATCGATCCTGACCGTAACCCGCTGGGGGATGTATAGTGACTCAGGCTGGCGTTGCGTATAAGCGGCCCGCGCAGCCGACAGCGTACAACATGCCTCATCTCCAACACATCGATATAAACGAAATCACCGCCCACGCCGGTAGAGACACCGAGGTGTTACTGGGGCTTCTGCGCCTCGCAGTTAAGGTGGGTCGTGAGCAGGTCGACAATTTGCGTGGATTCGCCGAACTTGGCGATGTTGAAGCATGCCGCTTTGCGATCCACAGCATGCTCAATACATTTAACTTCCTACACGCACACGAGGCCGTGCGCCTAGCTGCGGAGCTGGAAACTCTGGCGCACGGAACCAGCAACCCAATCCCGGTAGCAACTGTTGAAAGACTTTTTCTCGCCTGGGACGAGGTTGAGCAAGATCTGATTAGCTTCATTCATCTTCACAACTGACCTTTGCGGTGGCCAAGGCTAACGGCTGAAAAGTTGCGTAGAATGCGCGCTCTTGCATTATGTGCACATGACTACTCTTCATGCCTACTTCTATTCTTGAGCGTCTTGCTCTCGAAGTTTCCGCCCAGCCAAATCAAATCGCCGCAGCAATAGCGCTCCTCGATGAGGGGGCGACGGTGCCATTTATCTCACGTTACCGTAAAGAAGCCACCGGCGGGCTCGATGACACTCAGCTGCGACTGCTCGAAGAGCGTCTGCGTTATCTGCGCGAGTTGGAAGACCGGCGCACAGCCATCTTGGAGAATATCGAGTCGCAGGGCAAGATGACTGACGAGTTGAAGTCGGCGATCACCAATGCGGCGGATAAAACCACCCTCGAAGATTTGTATCTTCCCTACAAACAAAAGCGCCGCACCAAGGCCATGATTGCGCGCGAAGCCGGGCTTGAGCCGCTGGCTGACGCCCTGTTGGCGGATCCATCCTTATCGCCGGAGGTCGAAGCGGGGAGGTATTTGTCTGCCGAACCTAAAACTGCCGAGAAAGACACCGCTGTTCCAGATGTGAAAGCGGCGCTCGAAGGTGCGAAACAAATCTTGATGGAGCGTTTTGCCGAGGACGCCGGGTTGATCAGTCGTGTGCGTGATTACCTGTTGGCGCACGGCGTTGTTGAATCCAAGTTGATCGAAGGGCAGGAAGACAAAGGCGCAAAATTCGCCGACTACTTTGCCTACTCGGAAACCTTACGAACCATTCCCTCACATCGCGCGCGAGCACTGTTTCGCGGTCGGAATGAAGGTGTGTTGACGGTGGTGTTGCGTCTGGATAGCGAGGAAGAAAAACCGGCATGGAGCGCGCCATTTAATCCAGTTGAAGACATGATTGCGGGGCTTGCCAAGGTGGCCAACAAGGCGCGGCCTGCCGACAAATGGTTATGTGAAGTGGTGCGCTGGACTTGGCGCATCAAGCTTTCGATGCATCTCGAAACTGAGTTAATGGCGGCCTTGCGCGAACGCGCGGAGTCCGAAGCCATCAATGTATTCGCACGTAACTTAAAGGACCTGCTGCTCGCCGCACCTGCCGGTCCACGCGCCACCATGGGCTTGGACCCGGGTATTCGCACCGGCGTGAAGGTAGCAGTCGTGGACAAAACCGGCAAGGTTGTCGATACCGCAACCATCTATCCGCACGAACCACGGCGCGATTGGGACGGCTCGCTTGCGGTGTTGGGCGCGCTTGCGATCAAACACAATGTGGATCTGATCTCCATCGGCAACGGTACTGCTTCGCGCGAGACTGACAAGCTGGCCGGGGATTTGATCAAGTTGATTCAGAAAGCGCAACCGACACGCAAGATCACCAAGATTGTGGTTTCCGAAGCGGGCGCATCGGTTTATTCCGCGTCGGAGTTTGCGTCCAAAGAGCTGCCCGATTTGGATGTGTCATTACGCGGCGCGGTATCGATTGCGCGCCGCTTGCAAGACCCATTGGCGGAGTTGGTGAAGATCGACCCAAAGTCAATCGGTGTGGGTCAATACCAGCACGACCTGAATCAATCGCAGCTCGCGCGTTCGCTCGACGCGGTGGTTGAAGACTGTGTAAACGCGGTTGGCGTCGATGTGAATACCGCCTCGGCGGCGCTCCTCGCGCGCGTGTCAGGTCTCACACCGTCGGTGGCCGCCAATATCGTCAACCACCGAAATACGCACGGCGCGTTTGCCACCCGCGAAGCACTAAAGAAGGTGCCGCGGCTGGGCGACAAGGCGTTTGAACAGGCTGCTGGATTTCTGCGTATTGCGAACGGCGAAAGCCCGCTCGATGCGTCGTCCGTACACCCGGAAGCATATCCGCTGGTGGAAAAAATCTTGGCCGACATTCAGAAGGACGTGAAAGCGGTGATGGGCGACGCCAAGCTGCTGAAGAGCTTGCGCGCCGAAAAGTACGCGGATGAAAAGTTTGGTGTGCCAACCATTACCGACATCCTCAAGGAACTCGAGAAACCCGGCCGCGATCCGCGTCCCGAGTTCACCACCGCCACCTTTCAAGACGGCGTCGAAACGCTGAATGACCTACAGCCCGGCATGATCCTCGAAGGCGTAATTACCAATGTGGCTGCGTTCGGCGCGTTTGTGGATATCGGTGTTCACCAAGATGGTTTGATTCACATTTCGGCACTTGCCGAAAAATTCGTCAAAGACGCACACGACGTTGTTAAAGCCGGGCAAGTGGTGAAAGTAAAAGTGCTTGAGGTCGATATCAAACGGCAGCGCGTCGCGTTGACGATGCGACTGAACGACACGCCAACCAGAAACTTAAACTCCAGCAACGGCGCGGGTTTTCAGGCCAAATCGTCCCAAACTGCCCGTCAAATGGCGAGTTTAAAATCTGCCACACCTGTCGGTCGAAACGCGATGGCGGAGGCGTTTGCAAAGCTGAAGACCAAACCCTAGCAGGCTGAACCTGTCGTGAGTTCACCGGTGGCGAGCAGCGAGTCCCAATTGTTGCCAGAGCCAGCCAAAATCATAAGGCGGCTGGCTGGATTGTTGGCTTTGCCGGGCCGCCATGTTCTCCAGCGATTTTAGCAATGCGACCACCGCATTCTGACCGCTTTCTGTCGTAACCGCCTGTCTCGGGCTAAGCCCGTCAAGAGACGGCAGGGCGCTATCCAGCCAATCTCGATAGTGACGATCAAAATACTGCTGCACAATTGCTGCGGCCTCCTCCGGCGGAATTTCGTCGCGGCTGCTCGCCTTGACTGATCGCCTTTTGCTGGCTTGCCTCGACGCTCCCTGCGCGGGGGTCATGCTTGTCAGGCCGGCGCTAATTTGCTCACCAAGCGCGCCTTCAAGCAACTCGGTGACTCGCTTCATCCTTGCCGCAGAATTCGTGCTCACGTGCAACGCGCCTTTTTCCAGCCGCAACGTCGCCAATACTTGTTTGCCGGTGTCCGGATCAACCGTCTGAACGCTGTATCCCGTTGCGGCGGAATTTTGAGCTTCGCGCGTCAGTGTAGGTGTACCCAGCCAATCCCAGGCGGGCGGTACATCATCCACCCTTCGCCAATCCGGCAAGGTATCGAGGCGCGCAACCACATGTTCCGCAGATCCGTTTCGCACGGCAAAACGTGTCTCTGTAAACACCAGTGCATTGCCTTCAAAGTTAACCAGTTCCGGCGCTTCATCAGCCGCGATGTATCGTGATAGCCAGTAGGAGGTGAAAACCGGCGGCAGCGTCGTGAGCACATCGTTAATAGCAACATCGGCTTCCGGCTCACTTGCACTTGACCTTTGCAAACCCCGGTCGGAGAGCGCCTCGGAGAATTTCGCTTCGATCTCTCGCAATAGCGTCCCAGATTGCTCGATTGAGAATGGCAACATCACACCAGTAAAGATTTTCTGGCCTTGATAGTCCGCCACACGTGCGCCGAGTTGGTCCCAGCGTACCAGCGATTTGCTGCCGAGATGTTCAAACACGCGCACTGGCTCGCCACCGCGCAATCGATCTCGCACTTCTACCCATTTTCCCGGCATGACGGCACTCACTTCGAATAAACTCATACGCGTGTCACGCAACGTGGCCAAGTAGCGCCGGCTGGGTACAGAGTCCCGCCAGCCTCGGCATTTGAGGTAATCATCGACAATGTTGTGCGGCAATCCCTCCACATCGTTGAATCGCCGTGCGGCCAAGTCTTCAAAAACACAGCCATACAATACACCGGCTCCTTCCTGACCCAGAACATTCAAGAGCCCCTCGTTCGATAGGCCGCTGACCGCACGGGCCGCAGCCGTGTGCGACCCTTGGATGGCGTCGAACCGTGCCCCCCAATGCGGCTCGCGCCGTATCCATTCCATCAGATTGGCGACAGCCTTGTTGCTTTCACTTTTTGCCATTCTGCATACTCTCAGTCCGGTCTTATAAACGTCTGACGGCGATTCAACCACCAAGCGAAAAATCCTGCGGTCACAAACATGATGAGCGAATAGATCGCTGCCGGCACACTTATCGCTGTGTTGTTCAGCACATTTAGCGCGATAAAGATTGCTAGCGTGCCATTGTGAATGCCGATCTCCATCGCAATCGCGATCGCCTGCTTCTGCGGTAGCTTTACCGCCAGGGGTACGGCATACCCAACGCCCATTGACACAAGGTTGAACGCCAGACACGCCAACCCGACCACGGCGAAGTATTTGACAAGGATGTCCCAGCTTTGCCAAACCGACACTGCCACCAAAAGCGCCAACAAGATAACGGAAAAAATCTTGATTGGTTTTTCCATCTTGGCGGCAAACCCCGCAGCCCATTTGCGAATCGACATACCGATCACCACCGGCAACAGGATAATGGTGCCAACCTCGATGATCTTCTGAAACGGCGGCGGCACATACTGGTCGCTCGCCATGAAGTACTGCAGCGCAAAGCTGATGATGAATGGCAACGTCAGCAGCGATAACGCACTGTTGATGGCCGTGAGTGTGATGTTGAGCGCGACGTCGCCATGAGCCAGATGTGAATAAATGTTCGCGGTCGCGCCACCCGGTGCCGCTGCCAGCAACAACAAGCCGACCGCCAGTTCGGGTGGCAACTTGAATAGCAGCGCAACGAAAAACGCCACCATCGTCAGAACCACCATTTGTATGGTCAGACCAACGAACACCGCCTTCGGCAAGCGTACCACGCGCGTGAAATCGGCAACCGTTAAAGATAGCCCCAGGCCAAGCATGATGATGCCCAGCGATAACGGCAGAAGTAGATTTGAGATCAGGCCGCTTTGCATCTAAAACTCCCGAATGATGTGCTGCTGCCGGCGGCTCACGGGTAGTTTCTCATTCACGCCTTTGATGACACACACCCAACGCAAACCAGCACCGCCGCCGGTTTCCGGTGTGTCGGCTGCCTCTTCCCCATCTTCTGCACCAAGCGCGACCCGTTCAAAGCCGGCGATTGCTTGGGTCGCCACAATCGCATTTCGGTGGATGCGCGTAAACATGCCCTCGAACTCTTCTTCGATTTTCGTCAGCGACTCTTCCAACAAGTACTCCCTTTGCGCTGTTCTCACTGTGAGGTACTTCAATTCGGCTTTGAAAAACAAGACGTCTTCAATCGGCACCAACACCACCCTGCCGCGCTCGTGGATTGAGAGCTGTCGGCGCTTATGCTGCGTAGCCTCGGCAATGGCAATAGCGGCGGGTGGCAATAGCGGCCGCGCCTTTTGCAACGCCGCAAGCAGCCGCTCCAAGCGGATCGGCTTGAGTAGATAGTCCACCGCATTTAATTCGAAGGCTTGCACGGCGTATTGATCAAAGGCGGTGGTAAAGATGAGTTTGGGTGGCGCTTGCATGTTTGACAAGTGTCGTGCAAATTCGATGCCATCCATGGTTGGCATGCGGATGTCACAAAGCACGATGTCGAGACTCCCCTTGTTGACTACCTCGACCGCCTCGAGCCCGTTTGCCGCTTCGTCCACAACGGTCAGCGGAAACTGTTCGCGGCATTCATCGAGCAGATTGGAGAGCCGTTTACGCGCTGGTGCCTCATCGTCAACAATTAGAATTTTTGCCGCAGTCATGTTGTTCCCGGATTGTCGCTTGACGTGGGGGTAACCGGCATATTGATCGTCACCACATACTGGCTGTCGACGACTTCTGCGCTAAGCCCCGCTTCTGCATCAAAGTGTAGTTGCAATCGTTCACGAATATTGGCAATCGCCATGCGGTTACCTGAAATGTGGGTGGA
>JBEILF010000073.1:0-12134 GCA_040379385.1 Burkholderiales bacterium
CAGCAGCTCTTCGCCACGCTCGTTACGCACGATCAGCCACTGTCGCCCTTCGCCACCCATATACCCAACGGTAACATCCGCCAACACGTTGGTGTAATCCACGCAAGTACGGCAGGTCATGGGGAAAAAGTCATTCGGCAATTTGGATAACGGCAACATCAAAAATGGAATCGCTTTGACGCGGCCATCGGTGTAACGAATTTCGACGTGATAATCGGCGCGGAATTCAAGATAGGTGATGTTCTGCGGCTGCTGCGAAATCAACTCCAGGAATCGGTGGAAACGTTCAGTCGTCGTGTTGTCAGAACACGGCGTACCGATGACATACAGTTGTTCAAAGCCAAGCTCGGCTTCGATGGATCGTAACGCATAGACTTGACATGGGATGCCAATCACGGCGATGCGTTTGTAACCGCGTGCAGCCACGGGCTCAAGCAACGCCAGCAACGGCGCATACCCCATACGCATGCCGCGGCACTGCTGCATGCCTTCTGCCTTGGTGACAATGACCGGCACTGGTCGCCATACATCGTTCGGATCCGGTGCCATCGTCAGTACCGCCTCGACCGCTCCCGTTTCGAGCAGCCGTTCGGCGATGCGGGTAGTGATACCGGTCCACTGTGCGCCGGGTCTGGGACTGGCTAGCGCGGCACGCACCATCCGCCGGAACGGCCCAAAGAACAGTTCGTCTGGCCTCGCCTCATCGCGAGCGCGCCCGTGCACCTTCTCTTCTAGTTTGGGATAGTCAGGCGCGATGAATTGGCACGCAAGACCACAGCGTTTGTCGTCGGCGGTGCGGGATATTCCACAGTCGGTACATAATCCGCGCGGCTTGGCCGCAGCGGTGGGTGGTGCCCAGACAATCGGCTGGATAGGCGGTGACGTGGCGGCGGCTTGCGTCGGCATGGATGACATATCGGCAGAGATTAGCAGGATTCATGCTGCCGCGGCAGCGCGCAACCGAAATCAATCGGGTGGCGGCCCTGCAAGCTCAAGGCCACTCGCATATTCGCGGGTTTGTCCCGTTATCGGGTCCGAAAAAGTGATCGATTTGGCGAGCAACTGTAAGGGGCTCGTGAGGTCTTCCTCGTCTATAGTGACGTGCAGCGGATAAATTTGATCATTCAGAATCGGCATACCGAGCGCTGCCATGTGTAACCTTAGCTGATGTTTTTTCCCAGTACGGGGTGAAAGTTGGTAACGCGCACGGACGCCCCTTTGTTCAATGAGTGTAATGGCCGTCTCGCTATTCGGCTTGCGTCCCGCTACCTCGCGCATGCGCATGAAGTGTTCACTCTCTTCGAGATAACTGCGATAGACCATCGGCAAACTTAAGTGGTCCGACCAACGTGCCCAAGCTTCATAGGATTTTTCAACAACACGCTGTTCAAACAATGACTGGTAGGCACCGCGTGTGGCGGGCTGTTTGGTGAACAACACCAACCCCGCCGTCTCCCGATCAATACGGTGCATCGGTGCCAACGTATCAATACCGAGACGCCGCTTCAAACGTACCAGCAGTGTTTCTTGCAGGAACCGACCGCCCGGCGTGACCGGCAAGAAGTGCGGTTTGTCGGCGACGACCAATAGTTCATCTTCGAACACAATCGCTTCGGCAAACGGGAGCTTGGGCTCGTCAGGGAGCTCGCGGTAATAGTAGAGTTTTTGATGGGGCTGATAAGGTGTGGTGGGCGGGACCGGTTGACCATTAACGTCGCGTACATCACCGCGCCGCATACGTTCGACAATCTCCGCCCGATCCACTCGGGGAAACCGCTCGTCGAGAAAATCGAGTATGGTTGCCCACAGCCCCGCTCCGTCCGAGACTTCAGGCAACACAATCACGCTGGGGCCGACCCCGTCGCGCACCGGTAATGGCCGCTTCATTGTCGCCCGCCGGTGTTCAATCGCCGCTAAGACGCGGCGTCGAGCCGCTTGGCACGCGCCAGGCGCCACTCGCCGTCGGGCTCGTGATGGTAAACGTCTTCGAGCGTGGTGTCGGTCTCTTCAAGTTTGGTGTCAAGCGCAATGCGGTTGTCGAAAACAAAACACTCGCCTTGCCAATCACGTTCCGCGTCGGGCATTTGTTTGAAGTAGTGGAGGATGCCGCCTTCGAGCTGATAGACCGGCACTTCCATGTCACGCATCCACGCGCTGGTTTTTTCGCAGCGAATACCGCCAGTGCAATACATCGCGACGCGCTTGCCCTCGCGCTTCCATTCAGCAATGTGTTGTTTGACGTAATTGGGAAAGTCGCGAAAGTTCACCACCCCGGGGTCGATCGCATTCTTGAAACGACCGAGGCGATACTCAAAGCTGTTACGATTGTCGAGCAACACCACATCATCTTCGGTGATGAGTTTTCTCCACTCCGCCGGCGACACGTTGGTACCGGTCAGTCGGCCATCCACACCCGCAATTCCCAGCGGCACGATCTCGGCTTTAACGTGAACCTTCATTTTGCCAAACGGTGCCGTCTTACACTCGCTACGCTTGAAGATAATGTCGCTAAAGCTGCCAGCAAATCGCGGGTCAGATCTGACGGCGACCTCGAAGGCGTCGACCTGCGCCAACGAACCTGCCACCATGCCGTTAAGGCCCTCTTCGGCCAACAAAATGCTGCCGGTGATCGATGCGGTGATTTCGCGAAACGCAATCGCAAAGGCCCCCGCGTCCGCAATACGAACAAACTTATAAAACGCGGTATGAATGAGCAAAGCGGCGTCGGGCTTGGTCACGTCAATGGCAACTGCTTTTGTAAAGCCGACATTTTCCCACGAACCGACCCGCCGTGGTTTGCAAGCACCCGGATTGATTGATACCACCCCTAGTAACGACGGGCGTTTTCTAGCATTTCCGCTTGAAAGCGCCCATCTGACAAGGGGTTTTGTCTTACGTTGAAATGGCCAACTCGCTGAATCGTTTCAGCCGTTGGGCGTCACGGTCCGGCTTCATTACGGCAGGCGGTGCCGCTCGCCGCCCGACGGTCTGTGCCGCCCAAACCTCGGGTGGTCGCTAAGGTGACATCCAGCGGACAACAGGTGATGACCGTTGACAGCACCTTTATTGCTGCGGCGATGCCTACCGATGCTCCCGCCAGTACCCGCCATCAAGTATCACTCCCATGCTAGGAGTGGCAGCCGGGCCGGTGGCGTTGAAGTCACCCGCCATACGTGACTCCGCCACACGGATTATCGCCTTCAGCGGCACCCCGCGCCTCACCACACGCCGGTATTGGGCATTGACACCCATGGTTCCTGCGGCGGCAAGGCGGGCCCGACCTGCAACAATTCAATCGAAATGTCGTCGGGGGAACGCACAAATGCCATACGGCCATCCCGTGGCGGACGGTTGATCACCACCCCTGCGTCCATTAGCTTGCGACAAGTTGCATAAATGTCATCGACGGCATACGCAATGTGCCCAAAATTGCGCCCTCCACCGAGCACCTCCGGCTCGCCGTGTTCTGGCGGCCAGTTATAGGTCAGCTCAATAGCGGCGGCACCATCGCCAGGTGCGCTTACAAATGCCAGCGTGTATCGACCCGCCGGGCTTTCGCTGCGGCGGGTGAGCGCCAAGCCGAGTTTGTTGCAGTAAAAATCCAGTGACTTTTCCAGATCGGCGACACGCACCATCGTATGCAGGTATTTCATTGGGCTCCCGTCGGGTAGAACAAGATGCGCGAACTTTGCGCCATCATGGTGGTAATTTTGCCTTGAATCGCTGCGCCAAACGACCAGCTGGTAACAGTTCGGCGCTTCGCCGAATGATACAAGCGGTACGCAGCTGCTATATTACGCATCGGCTTCCCTCCGCCCTGTTCCAGTCCCCTGGTGGAGACCCTTCTAACCGGTTGTTTATCAAACCGTACCGCTTCTAGACTGGCGACGTATCATGCGTCGGCAGAATCGGCTATTCGAAAGTTGTTCATGAGTTTTTCATCCCTCGGCTTGTCCGAGAAAATCGTCCGCGCGGTTACCGAGCACGGCTATACCGTTCCAACGCCAATCCAAAGGCAGGCTATTCCCGCCGTTCTCAACGGTGGTGATTTGTTAGCCGGTGCACAGACCGGTACCGGCAAAACCGCTGGCTTCACGCTTCCAATCCTGCAGCGTTTGATGGCAGCATCCTCACCCGCCGCCAAAGGCGGTCGTTCGCCGGTGCGCGCCTTGGTACTGACACCAACACGCGAATTGGCTGCACAGGTAGAAGAGAGTGTCACGACTTACGGTAAATACACCGGCCTGAAGTCGATGGCGATGTTTGGTGGTGTCAGTATCAACCCACAAATCGGTCAATTGCGGCGCGGTGTGGATATCTTGGTCGCCACGCCGGGTCGGCTGCTAGATCATCACCAACAACGCACTGTCGACCTCTCACATGTTGAAATCTTGGTGCTCGATGAAGCGGATCGTATGCTCGACATGGGCTTCATTCACGACATCAAACGCGTATTGGCTCTACTGCCGAAGAAGCGTCAGAATTTGTTGTTCTCGGCTACGTTTTCCGAGGAGATCAAAAAGCTCGCGGACGGTTTGCTCGACAACCCTGGTTTGATTGAAGTTGCACAGCGCAATTCAACCGTCGACTTGATTGTACAAAAAGTGCATCCAGTTGACCGCGACAAAAAGCGCGAACTGCTCACCCACTTGATCAAACAAAATGATTGGCATCAGGTACTGGTCTTTACGCGCACCAAACACGGCGCGAACCGCCTAGCCGAGCAACTGAATAAGTCCGGCATCACCGCACTGGCGATTCATGGCAACAAAAGCCAGGGTGCGCGTACGCGGGCTTTGGCGGAGTTCAAAGCTGGCGACCTCGCTGTTTTGGTGGCGACCGATATTGCCGCGCGCGGCATTGATATCGATCAACTGCCACATGTGGTGAATTTTGAGATTCCAAACGTACCAGAAGACTACGTACACCGTATTGGTCGCACTGGGCGTGCAGGCGCGACGGGTGAAGCCATTTCACTGGTGTGTGTTGACGAAAAGAAGATGTTTAACGACATCGAGCGGCTCATCAAGCGCGATGTTGAGGTTGTTGTGATCCCTGGCTTTGAACCGGACCCAACCGCCAAACCACAGCCTATTCAACTACGATCAGCGGGACATCAACCGCCGCGCGGGCAGTCACGCGGCGGCGGCACTGGAGTAGGTCGATCAGGTGGTGCCGCTGGGAGCCGCAGAATCGGCGGTGCAAAACCGGCAGGCGGCGGCAGAAGCGGCGGCAGCGCAAAGCCGCGCTCGCGTTGACGTCGCTACTGCTTGTGCAGCCGCGCTCATGTTGGAGTCGCTACTGCTTGTGCAGCCGCGCTCATGTTGGAGTCGCTACTGCTTGTGCAGCCGCGCTCATGTTGGAGTCGCTACTGCTTGTGCAGCCGCGACAGGGAAAGCAATTGGTCGTTTAGCTCACTTAGAACGTAAACAAGTAAAGCGACCAAGGCGCAGATGGCAAAAACCCAAACAGCCGAAATCGCGAATAGAAACTTATCGGTGATTTTGAGTTGAACCAGGTACCACCAGATACTCGCTGTCCCGGCACAATCCAACATGGCA
This sequence comes from Burkholderiales bacterium, assembly GCA_040379385.1. Lineage (GTDB taxonomy): Bacteria > Pseudomonadota > Gammaproteobacteria > Burkholderiales > Usitatibacteraceae > UKL13-2. The sequence goes on from JBEILF010000073.1 coordinate 5,562, forward strand.
AGGAACGCTAAAACACGTGGTACGTTACATCCGTTCGTCTAATTTCAATGGCATTTTTCTCAGTGCAACTGCACCAAGCACAGCGCAATAACGAGATTGATAACAACAAGCAAGGCAAGCAAATCTCAATTTGCTAACTGTTTAATTTTGTAAAAATCCTGACGATATTGCAGATGCAAAAAAACTCTTCTTTGAATCGTACACAGCGTTAGCAAACACATCCGAATTTTAGGCTGCAATTCATTTTGCTGTCATCAGTCTCAGGGCGTGTGCTGTTGGCAAATCATTCCACGCCTGAGTATTTCATCAGGGCGCGTTAGAAAGTGGGTGAGTGAGAAAGCGATTTTTCCGCCTGATCGACCCAAGGCATATCGAGCCATATTTGCCAACGGCGTGTTGGAAGAGCGTGCATGTTCCGCCGACACTGCGGCAAACACTGTGCCCCAGTCGCTCCAGAATGAAACTGCGGTCCGCATTGACCGCAATCGCGCGGGCTAGTGGCGTTGCCAATCGTACGTGGGCAACGCCCTTTGTCGCAGCGGTTGATCCGGCAAGTATTCGGCATAGACAACACGTTCGGACACCCTGGGAAGGGTGGCATGCAGGTACACGACACAGGTTGGCCAAGGGGGAAGGCAACGATAGATTTTCCCAATCGACAACATTCAATCAATCAATTTCACAGACTGGCAATGAAGGACTAGTCTTCGCTTCGTCAACAACAAACCACGGAGAGATAGATGTCAAACGAAGCAAAATGCCCTTTCTCGGTCAGTGCCGGTAGCCATACCACTTCTGCAGCATCCCGCAACGCCATCTGGTGGCCCAATCAGCTTAACTTGAAGATGCTGCACCAGCAGTCCGCCAAGTCAAACCCCATGGGTGCCGACTTTAACTACGCCGACGCGTTCAAGACTCTGGATCTCGATGCCGTCATTAAAGACCTCACCGCGTTGATGACGGATTCACAAGACTGGTGGCCTGCTGACTATGGCCACTACGGACCGTTTTTTGTGCGCATGACTTGGCACGCCGCAGGTACCTATCGCATTGCCGACGGTCGAGGTGGCGCGGGCACCGGGGCGCAGCGCTTCGCTCCACTCAACAGCTGGCCGGATAACGGCAACCTCGATAAGGCACGCAGATTGTTATGGCCTATCAAACAGAAGTATGGTGCCAAACTTTCTTGGGCCGACTTGTTGGTTCTGGCAGGCAATGTTGCACTCGATTCGATGGGCTTTAAGACCCTTGGTTTTGGCGGCGGCCGCCCGGATATCTGGGAGCCGGAAGACGAGATCTATTGGGGGCCGGAGGCAAAGATGTTGGACGACCAGCGTTACTCTGGTGATCGCCAACTCGCCAACCCACTCGGCGCGGTACAAATGGGCTTGATCTACGTCAACACGGAAGGCCCCAACGGCAAGCCAGACCCAATTGCATCGGCTCGCGACATCCGTGAGACCTTCTCGCGGATGGCTATGAATGACGAAGAAACGGTGGCACTTGTGGCTGGTGGCCATACATTTGGCAAAGCACATGGTGCTGGCGACGCCGCAATGGTTGGCCGCGAACCGGAGGCCGCCGGTATCGAAGAACAGGGACTGGGCTGGAAAAACAGCTTCGGTTCTGGCAAAGGCATTCACGCCATCACCAGCGGTATCGAAGGCGCGTGGACACCAAACCCGATTCAGTGGGACAACGGCTACTTTGAGACACTTTTTGGTTATGAGTGGGAGCTGACCAAAAGCCCCGCTGGTGCGCATCAGTGGAAACCAAAAGACCCGGCAGCCGCATCGTTGGTTCCGGACGCACACGATCCAACGAAACGCCACGCCCCCATGATGACCACTGCCGACATGGCGTTGCGTATGGACCCGGCCTACGAAAAAATCTCGCGCCGCTTCCTCGCCAACCCAAATGAACTCCACGACGCCTTCGCCCGCGCATGGTTCAAGCTCACCCATCGCGATATGGGGCCACGGGCGCGCTACCTCGGCAAGCTGGTGCCCAAGGAAGTGATGATCTGGCAGGATGCATTGCCAGCGGTTGATCATGCACTGGTCAATCCAAATGACATCGCATTACTCAAATCAAAAGTGATGGCATCAGGCCTTTCCGTGTCACAGCTAGTCGCGACCGCTTGGGCGTCAGCTTCCACCTTCCGCAGCAGCGACAAACGCGGTGGGGCCAATGGTGCGCGTATACGTTTGGCACCGCAGAAAGATTGGGAAGTGAATCAGCCGACACAACTGGCCAAGGTACTAGCGGTGCTCGAAGGCATTCAGAAAGACTTCAACGCGGCGCAGTCAGGTGGCAAGAAGATTTCGCTTGCCGACTTGATCGTACTGGCTGGTGGCGCGGCAATCGAGGTAGCGGCAGACAAAGCCGGTGTTCAAGTCAATGTCGCCTTCACCCCAGGCCGTACTGACGCAAACGAAGCTGAAACCGATGTGGATTCCTTCGCTGTGCTGGAGCCTGTCGCAGACGGCTTCCGCAACTACGCACGCGCAGGAACTGACGGCGCACTCGCGGAGTTGCTGGTGGATAAAGCGCAGTTACTAAGCCTAACCGCGCCGGAAATGACAGTTCTCATCGGTGGCTTACGGGTGCTAGACGCCAACATTGGCCAAGTCAAACACGGTGTGTTTACCAAGCAGCCCGGCACGCTAACCAATGACTTTTTCGTGAACCTGCTCGATATGAATACAAAGTGGGAAAAATCCGCATGCGGCGTGCTTGAAGGCCGTGATCGCAAGACCGGTGAAGTGAAATGGACTGGCAACGTGGTTGATCTGGTGTTCGGCTCGAACTCGCAGCTGCGTTCGCTGGCCGAGGTGTATGCGATGAGTGATGCACGTGAAAAATTCGTACACGACTTCACGGCAGCGTGGAGCAAGGTGATGAATCTTGATCGTTACGACCTCGCATAGTCGCTGACGCTGACCTTGTCCACACTCGCGGCAAATATTGCCGGACGAGCTGCGGCGCGACTGTCTGTCCAGGCACTCGCGCCGCTTTTTTGCCCGCAAAAAACCTGCCCGTCCGCAATTGCTGGGAAAATGCTTATAGTCAATACAACACTCACCACTAGCGAGAGCGCAAAAATGCGATTGGTATTCCCCCTCCAGGTAGCGATCCGGCAACTTCGCGCGTCCCTACTTGTCGTCGGCGTTTGTGCAGGACTGGCGACGCCACTCTGCGCACAGCCAGCTTCGACTTACGCGCCGGAGGATATCAACCACGCCAAACAAGCCATCGCTATCGCACAAAAAAGTGATCTTGCCTACGACCTCGTCGCGAGTTTGACGACTGAAGTCGGCCCCCGCCCGGCAGGCTCTGAGAATGATGCCAAGGCGGTTGCTTGGGCTATCGCCAAACTCAACTCGATGGGCTTTGATCGCGTCTGGAAAGACCCGATCAAGGTGGACGCGTGGAAACGGATCGGCGCACACGCAGATTTAGTCGCGCCCTACCACCAGCATTTGGCACTTGCCGCGCTGGGCAACAGTATTTCGACGCCGCCCGAGGGCATCACGGCAGAAGTCGAGTACTACCAAAACTTTGATGCACTCAAAGCCGACACAAGCAATCGCGCGAAGGGAAAGATCGTTTTTGTTGATAGCGTGTTCACCCGCAGCCGCGAAGGCCGTGGATATGGACTAGCCGTGCCGGTGCGGATCACTGGTGCTATCGAGGCGAGCAAACGCGGTGCCATCGCGATCGTGATTCGTTCGGTCGGCACCGACCACGACCGGCTGCCGCACACCGGCACGATGCGCTACGATGAAAAACAAGCGCCGCCGATTCCAGCTGCTGCGGTATCGACGCCGGATGGGGATTTGATTCGGCGCATCGCACTAGACAGCGCCAAGGCGGGGAACACGGTGGCACCGATGAAGATGTTTCTGAACATGAAAAACATCTCCACCAAGGGTGTTGAATCCCATAACGTCATCGCCGAAATTCGCGGCACCGATAAAGCCAACGAAGTAGTGGCCATTGGCGGCCATCTCGATTCATGGGATCTCGGCACGGGCGCGATTGATGATGGTGCCGGTGTGGCAATTACCATGGCGACCGCCAAAATTCTCAAAGATATGGGTGTGCGGCCCAAGCGAACTATCCGTGTCATCTTGTTTGGCAACGAAGAAAACGGTCTCGACGGTGCGCGTGACTATGCCGAGAAATATGGAAAACAGAAGCACCAGTTGGTGGCAGAGTCAGACCTCGGCGCGGGCAGCATCTATCGGCTAAACACACGTGTTGATGAAACAACCCGCCCTTGGCTGAAAGCGATTGCGGACGTCATCGCGCCGCTTGGTATTGAATGGGGTGAGAACAACGGCTCGGGCGGGCCAGACTTTGGTCCACTTCTCACGGGCTACAACCATCCTGCCGCAGCGCTGGCGCAAGACGCGACCAAGTACTTTGATTACCACCATACGGCCAATGACACCTTGGATAAGATTGATCCGGTGCAGATGAAACAAAACGTAGCCGCTTGGGTGGCGATGGTATGGCTGGCATCACAAGCCGATGTATCTTTCGCCGGACCGCCACCAAAAAAATAAAACTCCTTTATCGACGGGCATCTTCAGACATAAATGCCTGGAAACGCCCGCCAAATAAGGAGTCTGACGGTGCAGATGTAGCGAGTTACTTCGGCAAACCTTTGGTGATCATCTCGATGAAACGTGCCGGTGGCACAAAGCCCTTGCCCCAGCGCTCATCGAATTCCGCAGTCGGTTTAGCCGTAACAATTTCGTCCAGCGTCTTGCCCTGCTTCACCAATGCCTTGATCTTGCCGATGCTGCCGACCAACATGTTGCGGTACACAATCAGGTCTGCCTTGGTGGCGAGTGGGCCGTGGCCGGGGATGATTTTTGTTTCATCGTCTGACAACGCGATGACGCGCTCCGCCGCAGCGATGAAACCATCCGGTGTGCCACCACTTGAGTAATCAATAAACGGATAAAAGCCGTTGAAGAAGGTGTCGCCCATGTGCAGGATGTTTGCCTTCTTGAAATGAATGATTGAATCCCCGTCAGTGTGGGCATTCGGTACGTGGAAGGCGGCGATGTCATCACCGTTCAAATGGAAGTTCATCGTCTGTGAGAAGGTCACCACCGGCAGCCCTTCCTTTGCTGTCGGCTCAACCTTGGCGCGCATAAAGTCGATGAATTGTTCCGATGACAAACGCTTGCGCACGTTGTCGTGCGCAACGATGATTGCGCCAGCCTTGCCCATGTTGACGTTGCCGCCGGTATGGTCACCGTGCCAATGGGTATTGATCACAAAGGTAACAGGTTTGGGCGTGATGGCCTTGATCGCCGCTTCAATTTTTGGCGTGAGGGGTGCGTATTGATCATCGATCATGAAGACCGCATCGGGGCCTACTGAAAGGCCGATGTTGCCGCCCGAGCCAACCAGCATATAGATCGAGTCGGTCAACTTGGTCGTCTTGATTTCGACCTTGTCAAAATTTTGCTGCGCGAGGGCGGCACCCGTGAGTAGCGCGCTGGCGAGGTATGCACAGACCGAGCCGAAAATGGCTGGCCGTAAGTGTTTGAAGGGTCGCTTCATGAGAAGATTCCTCGTTGAGTCAGAACGTGAACCGATTATGCCGCAGTCGGCTTCGTGCCGACCACCATTCAGCCACAATGACCGTATGGGGCGTTTTTCACCTGGACGCTTGCGGCAGCCGGGTTTGTTCGGTAACGTACGGGGACGCTAGTCGAATCCCCTACGATGTGGGAGACCAAGCGCCCCGCAAGCGCAGCTACTGCTCGTAAGTCACCACGGCGATTCGGCTGCAAAAATACAAAAAAAGACGTGATTCATGAACGCCGCGCAGCTCTCCGAAAAACAATTTGAGTTTCTTCTCGCACGGTGGCGCGCCTACTGCAACATCGGGACGTTTGAACGCTACGTCGGATTCGCCTTGGCGCTCAATAGCTTCACTGAATACGCCAGCCGACTTCGACTGCCCGGGCTCATCCGCCAGTGCACGCAACTTGAGCATATGTGTATCGCCCTATATGGCGACGAGACAACTCATCCGCTCGGCCCAACGCATCTCGCCACACTCGAGACTGAGCTCGACGCGCTGGCAACGTCGGTCGAAAAACTCAACGAGCAGCCGACGATGGCGGCATCACGGACGGCAGAACAGCCATTGGCCGACTATGTCAGCCAACTACCGCCACGTGTTGTGTGGGTGATCGCCGACGCGGCGTACCAATGGCTGGACGGTCTCACCGAACAATTTACTTTTTTTGGGTTTACCGTCGTCCGGCACGACTGGGCAAACTTGACTGACTGCTCGGGCTCACCGTTGGCCATGCTGCTAATTCCCCCCGAGGACGGATATGCCCCGGCGCAGATTGCGAGCGTGACGGCACTGCGTCAGCAGTTTGCCGGCAGCCAGTTGTTCTGTTTGCGCGTTCCAAAATCCCTCACGACCATGGTCGAGTTACTGCGTGCTGGTGCCGACGTCACCATCATGCCGGATGAAGAGCTGTCCTCCGTGCTCGCCCGCGTTCTCGAGCTGGTGCAACCGCGTGACGAGACACC
>JBEILF010000074.1:0-12065 GCA_040379385.1 Burkholderiales bacterium
GCATCAGAACAAAAGCGCGGAACGAGCGCAAGTGAGCCACCGAGCAGGGGCCCCGCTTTGCGGGGATGCGAGCAAGGCGAGGTGGCGCAGGCGAATGACCTGTTTGTGGTTGCATGAAGAAAGTCAAACGGAGCGAGCAAAATAGCTATGCAAACACCCTTGGACTACATCCCATTAACCGGCGCAAAGCCACGCGGCAAGCGGCCTTATTTTTTTGACGACCCTGCGGTCGAACGTGTACTAGCTATCACCATGGCAGTTGCACAAGAAGTGGCGGTGATGCGTGAGCGGCTAGACACCATTGAGCGTTTGCTGGAGAAAAATGGCGGACTCACTCGCGCCGAAATTGACGCCTATGAGCCGGACCAAGCGTCAGCAACTGAGCGCGCTGAGTGGTCTCGTATGTACATCGCGCGAGTGCTACGTATCGTGCAACAAGAAATCGAGGCCCTCAACGCCTCGCCGGACAACAACTACGATCTTGACGCCAAGGCTGATGAGCTTGGTAGAACCTAACCGTTCCGAGGAGACACAAACTTGACCACTGCCAAAGAAATGCTGCCGCTGCTGTCAAAACACGAGGGCGTTTGGGATGGCTGGTACCGCCACTATGACCCGAATGGCAAAATGACCGATGAACATAGGTCGCGCTTGGTGTGCCGCTTTCCTGATTCCGGGCCGTACCCTTACCATCAGACCAACCACTACAGCTGGCCCGACGGCAAAACCGAAGTACGCGATTTTCCCGCACAGGTTCACGACGGTCGTATGTGGTTTGACAATGAGCTGATCAAAGGCTGGGCCGCCGAAGTTCCTCTGGATGACTTAAACCGCACCGTCATGCTGTATTGGAAACGCAAAGGCGATGACAATCTTTACCTCTACGAGATGATTCAATTGTCCGACGATGGTCAAGCGCGGCACCGTGTGTGGCACTGGTATCGTGATGGTCGGATTGTTTCGCGGACGTTGATTGACGAACAGCGAGTCTCGCAAGAGTGGCGCGGTATTGACGGACCAACGTTCGCCGGGGATCCGCTGCCGGCATAGTCGTCGAACCCCAAATCGCACCCGTTGAGGTGCGATTTTTTGTTTGGAGAGCGCACCATGTTAATCAGATCTCTGCGTCGCAATCTTGCGTACATCCTGCTGTTTATCAGTTCGGTTGCGATTGCTCAAAGTGGCACGCCTAGCAACGCTACGCTCGAGGATAAGCTGGCACCCATCATGCTGGATGACCTCCATTACTACAGCGTAGCCCACGACAAGATGAAGGCGTTCTTCATCACACACTTTGGCGCAAAACCCATGCGGGAGCAGCCGACCAATCCGCTGCGCTTCATTGATTTTCTCGCCATCTCGCCCACTCAATCGACCATAAATCTTTCGCCGAAAGGGCCGTTCGAGGGGGTTCGTGTCGGCGACCCCAAACGTTGGGAGAAGGAGACCGTGCCGCCGGCCGCAACACTACCCGCCATGTACGGTGTGCATTGGATTGCGTTTACCACCAATAGTCTCGCCAAGTCACTGGCAACACTTGAGGCGAGTGGTGTCAGCGTGGCATCGCGTAGTTTCAAACTACCCGGTCAGCCGATCACCAAAGCCGCCGCTGTCCATACGCCGGATTACAACTTAATTGTGCTGGTTGAGCGGCCTGATGCCAAGCTGAATAGCGCCTACGCGATTGACCACATCCAACTACTCGTGGGTAGCGTGAACGACAACGTCAAGTTCTACTCGGAGGTGTTCCGCGGTGTGGTGAAAAGCCGTAACGATCAAGCGACCTTGATGGAAATCGGCAAGCATCTGTTTGTGCTGTCAGAACCCGAAGCTGTTGGGCTCGAACGCGAAACAGTCGTCAAACGCGATCCCAAACAGTTTCGCAGCAACATCGATCACATCGGCTTCTTATACGCCGACGCGATACCTGCCTACGAAAATGCCGCAAAACTGGGCTACAAGTTTCTCTTGAAACCGACACTCTTCAACTACTTTGATAAACCGACGCCATATGCGTTTGGCATTCTGTTCAGCCCGGATGGCTTGCAATGCGAGATGTACACCGAGGTTGGCCGCGTCGGACCGCGAACCATGGTCGCCAACTAGAATGGCACTAATCGCGTAAACCCTGCTGCGTTCAGTGGCGGCTGCAAGAACCAACGGCGTGCATCGATACAGTCAACTACTGTACCAACGCCTTAGCATGCGGGCGTTCAACAAGCTGAAACCGTGTATTTGATCGGCTGGCAGCAAAGGATACCAATTTTTCCCAGCCGACGTCCGAGTCAACTCGGAAAGGAAACTTTGCCCATCGCTACCGTGGGAATACCTCGTCGCAACCCAAATTCACATCGGCCACCTGCGATTGTTTCGTTTGCCAGAACGGCAAATAAAACGGCCTCCTTCGCGTCTCCTGCGATTGCCAACTCATCGGTCGTCGAAAAACGACACGCGATTAGTTCTTGAAGCCACGCTACCAAAAGCGGGTTGTGCGCGCCGCCCCCGGAAAGAAAGATGGTGAACTCAGATAGCGCGGTGCCTGTGGCGGCAACGGCATGATGGACGGCCTCAGCAATAGTCTCGGCACTAAATCGAGTCAGCGTGGCGAGCGTATCGTGTACAGAAACGTTCATGCTTCCGCTAGCGCGTTTGGCATCATCAACGTAGGCAGAACTAAACAACTCAGGCCCGGTTGTTTTTGGAAATGGCTGACGAAAAAATGCGTTTGCTTTGAGTGCAGCAAGTAACGGAGGATGCACATTACCCTGCTTCGCTAGCGCCGCGTCGCGATCAAATGATAACTGCGGAAAACACCGGCGCGTGACGGCGTCGATCAAGGTATTTCCAGGGCCGGTGTCGGTGACAAACACCTCCTCGGCACGCATGCTCGCAGGCAGATAGGTGAAGTTGGCGATTCCACCTATGTTTAGCAGGATACGATTCTCACCGCGTTTGCCAAACAAAAAATAGTCGCCGTATACAGCAAGCGGTGCACCCTCGCCGCCTGCTGCAAGATGCTTTTGGCGAAAATCCGAAATCGTGGTGATACCGGTTTTTACCGCGATATGGCAGCCGTCGCCAATCTGCAAAGTCGCATTCGGAAACTTTGCTTGCCGGTGCAGTGCCTTTGGCGCATGCATCACAGTTTGTCCGTGCGAGGCAATCGCATCAATACTGGTTGGTGCAACCTGCCAGCGCTTCAGGCACTCGAGCACTATCTCCGCGTGCAGGTTGCCAATCCATTCGTTCAGCATGGCCAAGTGCTGAAAATCAATCTCGCGTTTTGCGAACACTTTGCGAACTTCGTTCTTTGTATCGTCGGTGTAGTCGATCGTGGCAAAGTGTACTAGCGTGACTTCAGTCGTCTCCCCCGCGCCACTAATTTCACAAAGCGCGACATCGAGTCCATCAAGCGAAGTCCCGGACATCAAACCAATGATGCGACGAGTCTTCTGGGTAGCGACGTGGTAAAGCTTCTGCAGATTGTTGTTCATGATGGCGGTTCAACCTAGGACTCGTAGCCGATAGCAAATCCAGCGCATTCCCTGCGAATTCGCCGTCCCGCCTGGCTTACCAAAAAACATCGATTGAACATTGCCATACCAGGTGTTTTTTCGTGTCCCGGCGGTAGGCGGCAGGCGCAATGCATTTGTATACCACTTTAGTACCAATTGCTAGCGCGTTGCAAGTTACAGATGAATTAAGGTAGCATACCAGTTGAAGACCACTTACCTATCAACTCGAGAATAAGCCGGGCCGTTGAGTGGCTTATTCACCACTCCTAACCAAAAGGACGCTTATGACACCCAAACAATCGCTGCATCAACCCGTGTTCCGTCTGCAGGCAACGGCGATGGCTGTCATGGTTGCCCTTTCGCCACTAGTACTTTCCTCGGCGTACGCACAAACTGCGCCCGCTCCATCCGCCAACGCAGTGACGCCCGCAGACGCCAAAAAGGGCGACGAAAAAGTAGAATCATTGGTGATCACCGGCACCCGTATGCAGGCCGCAAGTCTTACCGCGACCAGCCCGGTCAGTCAATTCAGCGCTGCCGATATCGCCATGGTGCGTGCGATCACGGTAGAAGATTTTTCGACCAAGCTTCCGCAGTTAGCGGGAGGCGTCAACAGTACCTCTGCCGGCAGCGATGCGTTCGGCGCACAGACGCTGGACTTGCGTAACCTTGGCCAAAGCCGCACTCTGGTATTGATTAACGGTACTCGTGCGGTACCGTTTAGTTTCCGTAACGCCGTCGATGTCAATTCGATTCCGGCACCGCTGATTCGACGCGTCGATATCCTTACGGGCGGTGCTGCCGCTGTGTATGGTGCAGACGCGATTTCAGGCGTGGTCAATTTCATCATGAATGACCGCTTCCGCGGCCTGCAAACGTCTGCCAACTATCGTGGTGCCAAGGGTGGCGGCTCGCAATACGGCGCGAACGTCACCTTCGGGTCTGAGTTCGCTGATCGCGGCAGTGTGGTGGGCTATGCTGAGTATACCGAGCGCAAAGAGTTGTTGGCGGGTAAGCGCGATTGGGCGCTACGCAATCCGGGCCTAGTCGCGGGCAGCGGCGGCAACTTCACCGATGTCGCCAGCGGTCGGATTTTCTCGGTAGACGACGCCAATCGTTTCACATTGACACCGCAGACGACCGACTACACACCAGGCTACCTTTTGATCCAGCCGATGAAGCGCGTCAACGCTTCGACGTTTTTCAAGTACGATTTTACTGACTCGGTCCAAGGCTATGGTCGTGTGATGTATTCAAATGTCAAAACCACCGGTGCCCCGCGTTCTGGTCAGGTGCCGGTGGTTGTAAACACAGTGGTCGGCATCACAAGCGCAAATAGCTTTATTCCGCCTGAGGCGCGGCCACTTCTGACCTTCGTCAACGGCGTGGCGCAGGTTCGCGTCAATCGCTCGCTTGGAGAACTTGGCGTGAAAACGGCTGAAAACGACCGTACCACTTTTCAAGCGCAAGTCGGCCTGAAGGGGTCATTCACAGACGCGGTCAGTTGGGATGTTTACGCACAAACAGGAACCTCCAAGGAATCTATCGTCGTTAATGGTGATGGCGTGGCTGCGCGCTTCCCAACGCTGGTAAATACCATCGATATATTTGGCCCCGGAGCAGATTTATCTGGTCTGGCACAGCAGTTCAAATATGGTGATCGCGAGAGAAAGCAAAATGTAATCGGTGCCAATGTTTCCGGCGACAGCAGAGACTTATTCAAACTGCCCGCTGGTCCAATCGGCTTTGCTTTGGGTGCAGAGAATCGCCGCGAGACAGGTACCTTTGACTACAACCCGAATCTCGGTCAGTCGTTTAATCAAGGGGTCGAGTCTGGCCCAGGCGTTCCGCCCTTCTTCCGAGCACGCGAAGTTTACGGTGAGATCTTGATCCCGCTATTGAGCGATTTGCCGCTAATCAAAAATCTCTCGATTGAAGGCGCGAAGCGTCGTTCGGCGTACACTAAATCAGTTGGTGCCTCAAATACTTACGACACCGACAAATTCGGTGCATCATGGTCAATCAGCGATGACTTACGCCTCCGTACGACGCGCCAGAACGTAGTGCGCGAACCAAATTTCGGCGAATTTGCGAATCCGGTTTTCTCGATTCCATTTTCGAGCCTAGTAACGGTTGCGCGACTACGCCCACGTTATGCCGGCGACCCATGCGTACTGGGCACCGGCAACGCGGAACAGTGCCGCCGCTTTAATGCGCCGGCGGTAGGCTCATACAATTCGCTCGACGCCGCGAATTTGCTGGGCGGCTACTTTTTTGGTGGCAACCCTGACATTCGCGCGGAAAAAGGGAAAACTAGTACCTTGGGTGCCGTGTTAACACCGACGTCGCTAAAAGATTTGTCCCTAGCGGTTGATTATTATCGGATCGAAATCAAGGATGCCGTCGGCCAGATTCAGCCAATTGATGCCTTAACAAGTTGCTATATCACCGATCCATCGGCCGGCAATCCGCTATGCCAAGCCGTCACGCGTAACCCGACCACCGGGCGCATTCAGGATGGCTTTCCAGTGGATCGTAATCTGGCCTTTATCAAACAAGAGGGCTTTGATCTCGATCTGAGCTTCCGACATCGTGTGCTTGGCGGTCTGCCTGGTAAAACCCTGAGGTGGCAATATCAAGGCGCGTTCGTCCGCAAGTACACTATTCAGCGCAACGCCGTGCTCGATCCAATCGATTGCAAAGGTACCTACGGTTCCCGCTGCTCGTCTGATGCGGTTTCACTCGTCGCACCGAGCTATCGCCATCGCGCCTCCGTTACTTGGGAAGCCAGTATGCTCACTGCGCAAATCGGTTGGAAACGCATAGGCAAGGTAAATGACAGCACCTTCGGCAGCACAGGCAGCATCAGCGCACAGGATTACTTTGATCTAAACGTCGCGTGGCGCACCCCTGTCAAAGGCCTAAGCGTCAATGCCGGCATCGACAACATCGCAGACAAGAAACCGCCAACCCCAACAAATCCTAGCACCTTCAATACTTTCGCCGACACCTATAATGTGCTCGGACGCAGCTTCGGATTTACGGCGACGTACAAATTCGATTGAAGCGCGTTTAAGCTTCGGCATGCGCTAACGCGGGACGGCATTCATGAACGTGGATGCCGTTTTTTTCGATCCGCAATTGGTCGCCTCCGCAGCTCAACGGCCTACTCTGAACATTTCAAGGGGGCGCGTTCGACAGTTAACCGCCCACTATTGGCGGTTGTATTCTTAACCGTCCCACCATCGCTTTTCCAACATCGTCAGACTACGTGTCAACGTACATTGCAACATGGGCACGTAAGTCTAGACATGTGCGCCAGCAAGAAGGATGCGCGTAGACGACCAAAAGGCGAACGACTGCACGCTGCGTACCACATGGCATGGCGAGCCGGTAGGAGTTCATTATTGGGCAAAAAAGATGGCGCTGCGGTGTACGGTCGGGATCCCAAGACCCAACTGTTGCGGCAGTACGCGGGCGCTTTTTGATTTCGTGTGTTGCCCTGGTAAATCGAGTGAAAAACGATTCAACGCCGACCATCATCTAATCGGGAATGAAGGCAGGTGAGCCCGAGCGGAACAGGCCTTGCCGTTTAATGTGCATCTTCCTTGAGGGGCTGTACCCTCATCTGCAAGTCATCCTCCTCAGTCGGCATTCTGTCGCATCTTTGTTGAGATTGGGCTATGCGTGGCATTGAATGCAGTTCAACAAAAGCGCACATCAATCGACCATTCATCGACCTCATCTCACAACAAAGGGAGTTTCCATGCTTAGACTTGACGGCGTCACGCACATTTATCCCAGTGGCACTAAGGCGCTAGATAACGCCACCCTTGATATTCCCAAGGGTATGTTTGGTCTGCTTGGGCCTAATGGCGCAGGCAAGTCAACACTTATGCGTTGCATCGCGACGCTACAGACGCCAAGCACAGGAACAATAAAGTTTGGCGACATTGACGTCGTACAGCAGCCGGAAAAGTTGCGCGCGACCCTCGGCTATCTGCCGCAGGATTTTGGCGTCTATCCGCGCGTCTCCGCATTAGATTTGCTCGACCATCTTGCCGTGTTGAAAGGGTTAAGCAATAAAGGGGAGCGCAAAGACACGGTTGAGACCCTGCTCAATCAAGTCAATCTGTGGTCGGTACGCAAAAAGGCCGTGTCCGGTTTTTCAGGTGGGATGCGCCAACGTTTTGGTATTGCGCAGGCGCTGATCGGTAATCCGTCGCTGATCATCGTCGATGAGCCGACGGCGGGCTTAGATCCGGAGGAGCGCAATCGCTTCAACAATCTGTTGTCCGAGATTGGTGAGAACGTGGTGGTTATTCTGTCCACGCACATCGTCGATGACGTGGCTGATCTGTGCTCTCGTATGGCGATCATCGTTAATGGCAAGATCGTCGAGACGGGCGTACCAGCACAGTTGATACAGGGCTTAAGCGGTCAAGTGTGGCGGCGTACGATTCCGAAAGCGGCACTATCGCAGTACCAATCGCGCATGAACGTCATTTCCACGCGCTTACGCGGTGGTGAAACCGTCATTCATGTCGCCGCAAACGCCGCACCAGAAGCCGCGTTTGAGCTGATCGCTGGCGACTTGGAAGATTTCTATTTTGCGACGCTCGCGGGCACCCGCCGCGAAGGCGCTACTGCGGCACAAACCGCCAGCATCAAGTAAAAGGAATTCCGGCCATGTTAACCAAAATCGCTGCTTTCGAGCTGCGTTATCAATTGCGCTCACCGCTGTTTGTGGTGGGCTTTGTATTGTTCTTCCTGATGACATTTGCCTCTGTAACGATCGACCAAGTGCAGATTGGCGGACGCGGAAACGTTAACGTCAATTCGCCATATGCGCTATTACAAACGATTGGCATCTTGAATGTCTTCGCGCTTTTTGTTGTGACTGCGTTTGTTGCTAACGTAGTGATTCGCGATGATGATACTCGGTTCGCGCCGATTGTCCGCGCTACACAGGTTTCTAAGTTCGACTATCTCGTCGGCCGCTTCAGCGGGGCGTTAATCGTGGCCATGTTTGTCATGGCGAGTGTCCCGTTAGGTATTCTCATCGGGTCTTGGATGCCATGGTTGGATGCAGAAAAAGTTGGGCCATTCATATTGATGCACTACCTATATGCGTTTTTTGTGTTTGGCCTGCCGACGATCTTGGTCATGAGTGCGGGGTTCTTTGCGGTCGCTACCGCCACGCGTTCCATGATGTGGAGCTACGTTGCCGTGGTGACGTTTCTCGTCCTGTTCATCACAACGCGGGTACTGTTGCGCGATCCCTCATTCGATACCATCTCAGCATTGTCTGATCCATTCGGGCTCGGTGCGTTAGAACGGGTGACCAAATATTGGACCGCGTCGGACCGTAACACGATGCTGCCGTCACTGTCCGGGTTGATGCTCTACAACCGAGTGGTTTGGCTATCGGTCGCACTCGCCCTATTCGGCCTGGCCTACGCGATTTTCCGATTTGAGGTGAAGGGGGCCAAGGTAAGTACGACACAAGAGGCCCCGCAGGAACAACGAACGGCAGCCGTCGATACGCCACCTACGGCTAGGCCGCTCGCGGCAACTGATGCGTCGGCCAGCACACGTTGGCAGCAATTCATGGCCTTAACGCGATTTGATATGGGTTTCGTCTTCAAGAGCCCCGCATTCTTTGTGCTGCTGGCAATTGGTGTATTCAACGCGCTCGGCAGCATGAATTTTGTCGTCGAGCAAAATGGTGTGAATTATTTTCCCGTCACGCGCGCGATGATCGAAAGCTTGCAGGGCGCATTCAATATCATCCCGATCATCATCGCGATTTACTATGCCGGAGAACTTGTATGGCGTGATCGCGAGCGCCGCATTCACGAAATCGTCGATACCACTGCCGCGCCGGACTGGGCATTTGTCATACCGAAGGTATTAGCCATTACACTGGTTTTACTGGCGAGCTTCGCCGTGGCTGCGCTGACCGCCATTCTTTTTCAGCTCTTTCATGGCTACACGCATTTGCAGCTGCAGGCATACCTGCTGTGGTTCATCCTGCCCGGACTCATCTCAGCATTTCTTCTGGCAGTACTCGCAATCTTCGTGCAAGCGCTGGTGCCACACAAGTTTGTCGGGTGGGCGGTCATGTTGGTCTATATCGTGGCGAGTGTGACGTTTAACACCATTGGCCTCGAACACAATCTCTACAACTACGGCGGCGAGCCCAGTGTACCGCTATCGGACATGAATGGCCTAGGGCGTTTCTGGATTGGTCGCGCGTGGTTCCAAGCATATTGGCTCGCGTTCGCGTTAATGTTGCTAGTGGCGACGCACTTGCTGTGGCGACGCGGAGCGGAGACGCGCTTGCGCCCTCGATTCCAACGCTTGCGTTCACGTCTTCCCGGTGGGCCAGGTTTGATTTTTGGCACCGCTGGCGTTGCATGGGTTGGCATCGGGGTATTCATCTTTTATAACACCAACGTACTGAACCGATACGAAACGGGGCCAGAGCGTGAACGCTTTTTTGCAGACTATGAGAAAACGTTACTGCAGTATGAAAAACTGCCGCAGCCAAAGATTACCGATGTTGTTCTCGACGTCGCGATTTTTCCAAAGCAGGCGCGCGTCATCACCACTGGCAGCTACGTGATCGAAAATCGCAGCGGCGAGCCACTTTCCGCAGTACATGTTCGCTGGAGTGCGCCATTGAAGATGGAAACACTCGACGTAGAAGGTGCCATCACTGAGAAGGAATACAAGAAGTTTGACTACCGTATCTATCGGTTCGCAACGCCCATGCGGCCCGGAGAGAAGCGCACTATTCGCTTTACCACGCGGCTCGAAGAGCGCGGCTTTGTGAATAGTCGCCCGCTCACGCGAGTCGTCGAGAATGGAACCTTTATCGACAACTTCACCGTTGCACCGATATTGGGCATGGGTCGGGATATGCTCCTGCAAGATCGAAGCAGGCGTCGCAAGCACGACTTACCCGCCGACTTGCGTCCGCCAAAGTTAGAGGACCAGGCGGCAAAGGACAGGCACTACTTACGCGCGGATAGCGACTGGGTTAATGCGCAAATTACGCTTAGTACCGATGCGGACCAAACGCCCGTGGCACCAGGCTATATGGTCAGCGATGTCGTTAAGGATAGTCCTGAGGGCAAACGCCGAGTGTTGGTCACCAAGACCGAGGCACCGATCATGAATTTTTTCTCGATGCAGTCCGCGCTATACGCGCAGAAGCGTGACGTGTGGACATCGAGCAAAGGCAAGCAGGTTGATCTGGTGGTCTACTATCACCCTGCGCATGAGCATAATGTACAACGTATGCTGGATGCCATGAAGACATCGCTTGATCTGTTCAACGATAATTTCTCGCCGTATCAGTTCAAGCAAGCGCGTGTTTTGGAGTTCCCCGCCTACGAAGGTTTTGCCCAATCTTTCGCCGCCACCATTCCGTATTCGGAAAGAATCGGCTTTATTCAGAATTTTGATGAGAAGAGAGCTGATGAAAAAATTGATCAGGTGACCTTCGTGACGGCACATGAGGTGGCGCACCAGTGGTGGGCGCATCAAGTGATCGGTGCGAATAAGCAGGGCATGACGCTTCTGTCAGAGTCATTTGCACAGTATTCCGCGCTGCTGGTGATGGAAAAGCTTTATGGCCGCGAGCAGATCCGCAAGTTCCTAAAAACCGAGCTTGATCGCTATTTGCGCGCTCGCGGCGGCGAGGTGATTGAGGAGCTACCGCTGATACGGGTGGAAAACCAGAACTACATTCACTACAACAAAGGCGCGCTCGTCATGTATTGGCTGAAGGAAGCCGTAGGCGAGGCCGTGGTCAATCGTGCGCTACAAAAATTTCTCGCCGAGTTTGCATTTAAGCCTGCGCCCTATGCCTCGACAACAGACTTCATTCGTCTGCTTCGTGCAGAGGCGGGCCCGCAGCACGATCAGCTCATCACCGATCTGTTTGAAAAAATCACGCTCTATGACATGAAGGCAACAGATGCAAACGCAAAGAAACGCGCCGACGGTATGTACGAGGTGAGCTTTTCAGTCGAAGCCAAGAAACTCTACGCCGACGGCAACGGCAAGGAAACCGAAGCTGCCTTGGACGAGGCGTTCGATGTCGGTGCCTTTACCGAGGAGCCTGGCAATAAAGGCTACAAGCGTGAGTCGGTGCTGTTGATGGATCGCCGGGTGATGAAGACGGGTAGGCAAACCGTCACTTTCATCACAGACAAGTTACCGAAGTTTGTGGGCATTGATCCGTACAATAAACGCATTGATCGCAACTCCGACGACAATCTCGCGAGGGTGGTGTCAGATTAAGTCTGGCAATTGATCGCGGTGGCATGCGGGTCTGCCGTGGTCGGAGTAGCATGCGCTTCGTTCGATAGGCTGGATCACTGGCTAGAAGCAGCTAACGACAGCGAACAACCGATTCTGGTGGCAGCAGTCCGGGATTCCAGCACATCTGCTGTCAAACCTTGGACGGATTGAAAGCAATGCATCCCCACTGCTTCCGAGATGTTTGCTTTGCAATTAAAGTCAGCTTCGAGCCTCTCA
>JBEILF010000075.1:0-12033 GCA_040379385.1 Burkholderiales bacterium
CCGGAACCGCCGGTTGTGGCCGAAATGTTATCCATTTGCTAGTGCCAATATTGTTGCCCCGAGCGCGAAGAGAAAAGCAGCGAAGGCAAGAACATTTGTCAGTACCCAGCTTTGCTTCACTTTATGCATCGATCAACAAATTGCTACTTCGGGGCGTTGGTAATGTCAGTGATGCGGGCATTGCATCGAGGAGTTGCGTCAAGCTGATAAACATGACCTCGCTTTATTTCTGCGGTCAATTCCGCTCCGTCTTGAATCAGGCGGCCGTCAATGCTGAAAGCGCAAGAAATACTTAGCTTGTGCTCGCCTGGAACAAGGTGAACAAGATTTGCTGAACCCAACGCGTTTACTCTGACGCCGTTCACCTTAAAAATTAGCACTTCTTTCGCGACGCCAATCGGCTGAAGAGCTGACGCAAGAAAACTACCGGCTGTACCGCCAACCCCTTTTATTGTGCCGCCATCTACACCGTCTAACGCAGCCCCTGGAAATTGCATGGTGGCGGCGCAACCCGCATTGATCGACACAATCAGAGCGACCGCAGCTAGCCGATTGACTTCATATCTCATTCGTTTCTCCGCTTTCAATGCATAACTTAATCTACAACACTAGGGGTCGGAGCCACACTGTTTTTCGACGCATTCGCTGCACCAATGTATGCAATCAGAAGTCGGCCGCGAAGCGCTGCTATTGGCCGAAAACATCATCGCCAATTTACCAGCAAATTATTGATCGCTGCACTCGTCTGAGCCGCTGACCTACAGACCATCGCTTCTTTGCGAACGCCAGCCGCGAAGAAACTTGAGCGGCTCGTGAACCTCTGGCGATGAACAAAATACATCTATGCCACCGTCATACGGGCAGAACAACACTAGGGGTCGGAGTCACATTGTTTTTCATCGAATTCCACGGGTCAATATATGAAATCAGAGAATACTTGCGAATAGCCGCTTCTGGCCGATTGTAACAAGCTGCTCGAAATTGATCGCCCCCGGTTCCCAAGCTAAGGGGAGCGCCGCTTGCTCGTCGCGTTGGACCTAGGCTGCGGAACGTGGAGGAGGAAAGGCTCAATCCACACAAAGTGCCCGCCGCGCTTTCCATTCGGATGTTGCATACGGAAACTAAACTCGGCACACCCATATTCGTCGAAAGCGGTGATTCGTTTGTATTTGCCCACCAGATACTCGAACGCAGGCAAGCATTCGGCGATGCTGTCCGGCGACATCCCCGAAAGATTGGGAACACCAACAATCCGCACATAGTCGCCTATCTTGATTCGTCTGCCGTTTCTATCAAATGGCTTGTGGCGTTTAACACTGGGAGTCGGAGTCACATCATCTTTCATCGAATTCAATGGCTCAAAGTATGAAATCAGAAGACGTTCGGGAACCGCGGCTTCTGGCCGTTCTCTCACTTAATCACCACCCACGGCACTTCCAGCCAGTTGTCTGCTCGGTGGATGGCGCTCATGTTCGCCCGCATCGCCCAAGGGATAATCTGTAGGTGCAATGGCAGTAGATAGACGTTGTCGTTGTAAATTTTGAACGCCTCAACAATCATCGCCATGCGCTTTTTAGGGTCGAGCTCACCCTTGATCTGCTGCACGAGCGCGTCAAACTTTGCATCCTTCACCTGTCCATAGTTGTAGTCACCATCACCCACGGTGTTGCGACTGTGCATGATCGGCTGCAAGGTGAATATTGGCTCGAAGGTGGAGCCGCCCCAGCCGAGCATATAAAAGCTGGTGTCGAGCTTTTGAATCTTGGCGAAATAGGTTGAAATCGGCATCGTGTTGACGCGCACGCGAACGTTGATTTTCGCGAGCATACCGGCGACAGATACACAGATGCGTTCATCCGCCAGATACCGACCGATCGGACAGTCGAGCGTAATGTCGAAGCCACTCGCGTATCCCGCGTCGCTCATGAGCTTTGTTGCAGCGGCGATATCAAACGGCAAACGTTTGGTGAGCTCTGCAGGCAACTTGGCCGCCACCGGG
Source organism: Burkholderiales bacterium (assembly GCA_040379385.1). Taxonomy (GTDB): domain Bacteria; phylum Pseudomonadota; class Gammaproteobacteria; order Burkholderiales; family Usitatibacteraceae; genus UKL13-2. The sequence continues at coordinate 2,000 of JBEILF010000075.1, forward strand.
TTTGGATGTACCAAACCGGTCGGTGTTGATAACCCACGCATGGCGGTGCGTTTGATCGCCTCTATGTCAATGGCCTGATACATCGCCTGACGCACACGCTTGTCCTTCAGCGGGTTTTTGCCCTTGATGTTGCTGTAGAGCAACTCATCGCGGCCTTGATCCATACCAAAAAACACCACGCGATTTTCGATGCCTTGGATGACCTTCAAAGCCTTATTGCGTTTGAACTGCTCGAGGTTTTGCACCGCAGGGTCGAGCACAAAATCAATCTCCCCCGAAAGAAGCGCTGACATCCGTGTGGCTTCTGAGGAGATCGGTGTATAGACAACCTCGGTGACGTTGCCTTCGAACTTCTTCTCGGCGATGCCCCACCAGTTGGGGTTTTTCTTGAGCACCGTTTTCACTTCCGGCTCACGCGAGACGAGCATAAACGGCCCGGTACCATTCGCATTACGCGCGGCAAAGGTTTCTTCTTTCGCCGCGTAGTCCTGTACTTTTTCCACCTTGTTGGCGATTGCCCAATCGCGGCTCATGATGAACATGTTGACGAGCATCTCGAGGGTGACAGGGTTCGGCACCGGCGTGGTGAGTTCGACGGTATGCGAATCAATCTTGCGCGGTTTGCCAATGCCGTTGGCGTAAACGCGGAAATTAGATGTGGGTTGCTGCATCCTCAGGATGGACCAAACAACGTCATCGGCCGTCAGCGGCTTACCATCGTGGAATTTGACGTTTTTGCGAATATCAAACACCCACGTTGTCGGGTTGGGTTGCCGCCAACTGGTAGCGAGCCGAGGCACGATCTCCATGTTCTTGCCGCGTTCAACCAATCCCTCAAAGATCTGGCCGTTGATGTTGTTGTTGACGCCGGAGTTTTGGGCGTGCGGGTCGGCCGTCTGCATGTCGCCGGCGCTCGACCAACGCAGGGTTTTTGCTTGGGCGGGTAGAACGCATAAGAGCGCCGCTAATCCCGCCGCGAGGAGGCTGGTTAGAGCAATGTTGTGGTGATTTTTCATAGGTGTGCCGGTTTGCGAAAGATAGGCCATCTGACAAAGGATGGCCGGTCAAGTTTGTCTCGGGGCTCATGCTACCGTAAACTGTGCACTCCGCAGCCTTTTTGCCAGATAGTTTGGCTCCCCCGCGTGATCCGCTACCGTATCGTCCCCATCCACCCCGCAGCGCACCTGTGGCAAGTCACGGTCACCGTCGACCAGCCAGACACGGCTGGGCAGCGCTTTACACTGCCCGTGTGGATTCCGGGAAGTTACATGATCCGCGAATTCGCCCGCCATATCGGTCGTGTGGAGGCGCGCTGCGGCGGTTACGCAGTTGCCTGCGAAAAAATCAACAAATGCACATGGCAGTGCGCCCCAGTCAACGGCGCATTAGCGTTGACCTACACGGTTTATGCTTGGGACCTCTCCGTGCGCGGCGCGCACCTCGATCACACCCACGGATTTTTTAACGGTGCCAGCGTCTTCCTGCTCGTTGAAGGCCAACGTGACAGCGCCTGCGGGGTTGAAATTGTTCGCCCGATCGGCGAGTGCTACCAGGGCTGGAAGGTGGCAACTTCGCTCGCCGGGCCAACTGCGGGGAATGACGGTCGCGACTTTGGGATGTATCACGCTGAAAACTACGACGCGTTGATCGACCATCCGGTCGAGATGGGTCTGTTTACACACGCCACCTTTGACGCCTGCGGGGTCATACACCACCTGGTACTGACTGGGCGGCATCGCGCAGATGTCAGCCGCTTGACCGCCGACCTTAAGAAGATATGCGAGACACAAATTCGTCTGTTCGAGCCGGAAACCGCGACCGCACCCATGTCGGAGTATTGGTTTCTCATCACCGTCGTTGGTGAAGGCTTTGGTGGCTTGGAGCATCGTGCGTCCACTGCACTCATCGTCGGCCGTGATGAATTACCACTTGCGAATGAACCACGTGTCACGACAGGCTACCGCAAGCTGCTGTCCCTCGCCTCCCACGAGTACTTTCACGCCTGGAACGTGAAGCGCATCTTGCCCGCGCATTTTGTGCCGTATGACCTGACACAAGAGAACTACACCAACCAACTCTGGTTCTTCGAGGGCTTCACGGATTACTACGACGATCTTATGCTGGTGCGCTCTGGTGTGATAAGCGTACTTGAATATCTGGAAATCGAAGCTGATGGCGTCGGGCGGGTGCTTTCGCAAGCCGGTCGCACCAAGCAGAGTGTGGCAGAGTCATCGTTTGACGCTTGGATCAAGTACTACCGGCAGGATGAAAATTCACCAAACAGCATCGTCAGTTATTACCAAAAAGGCGCGCTGGTCGGTCTGGCACTCGACCTCACGATTCGCGAGGCAACGCAAGGCAGGTATTCGCTCGATGACGTGATGCGCAACCTTTGGACCCGCTTTGGCAAAACCGGCATCGGCGTTCCCGAGGGCGAAATCGAGCGGGTAGCCGCAGAAGTCGCAGGAATTGATCTCGGTCACTTTTTTGCGCAGTCGGTTTATGGCACGGCCGACCCTGAGCTCGCCCGATTGCTCGCCACCGTGGGCGTGACACTGTCTTGGAGAGCGAACGGCACGACTGGTGCAAAAACGCCGGAGCGAGTGTTGCCAACCTTGGGTGCCAAGCTTGCTAGTGAATCGAATGGTGACGCCAAGTTGGCGCAGGTGTTCGACGGCGGTTCGGCGATAGCCGCCGGTCTTTCTGCGGGCGACACCATCGTGGCCGTTGATCGCTTGCGTGTCAACGCCGGCAGTATTGAGCGCAGAATCAGAAGCTATGACATTGGCAGCACACTGGATGTGATCGCATTTCGCCGTGATGAAATGATGGAACTCAAACTAACTTTGCTCGAGCCGACGACCAGTACTTGTGTGCTTACGTTAAACGACACCCCGGCAGAGGCAAAGAGCCGACGCACCTACTGGCTGGGAAGGTAGGGCAATTCGGTTGTCTCTTCCGCTCCGCCCAAACCATACCGCCAGAGGAACACCAATATGACTGCCTTGACGACATCAATACCGCTAAAAGACCCTGCGTTGTTGCGCAACCAAAGTTATATCGATGGTGCCTGGGTTAACGCGGCAGCCGGTACGACCTTCCTGGTCGATAACCCTGCCGATGCTTCGCGCGTTGCCGAGGTCGCCGACTGTGGTGCGGTGGAGACGAAGCGCGCCATTGATGCGGCAAACGCCTCTCTCCCCGCGTGGCGTGGCATGACCGCCAAGGCGCGCGGTGCCATTTTGCGTAAGTGGTTCGAGCTGATGGTCGCCAACATCGACGACCTCGCACAAATTTTGGTGGCTGAGAATGGCAAACCACTCGCTGAGGCGAAGGGTGAAATCATGTTTGGCGCGTCCTTCATCGAGTGGTTCGCAGAGGACGGCAAACGTGTCTACGGCGATGTGATCCCGCCGCATTTACCGGATAAGCGTCTACTGGTCATCAAACAAGCTATTGGCGTGACAGCCGCAATCACGCCTTGGAATTTCCCCAATGGCATGATCGCGCGCAAGGCTGGGCCGGCGCTCGCTGCCGGTTGCACCATGGTTTTGAAGCCCGCCGAGCAGACCCCGCTATCCGCCTTGGCGCTGGCCGAACTGGCGCACCGCGCCGGTGTGCCGAAGGGTGTTTTCAATGTCGTCACCGGCAGCGCTGCCTCAGCGCCTGCCATTGGTAATGAACTCTGCGCCAATCCAATCGTACGCAAGATGTCGTTTACCGGTTCGACCGAGGTGGGCCGAATCCTGATGCGCCAGTGCGCCCCAACAATCAAGAAGATGTCGTTGGAATTGGGTGGCAACGCACCATTTATCGTCTTTGACGATGCCGACCTAGATGCTGCGGTTGAAGGTCTGATGCAAGCGAAGTTTCGCAATGCCGGTCAGACTTGTGTAAGTGCAAATCGCATCTACGTGCAGGCTGGGGTGTACGATGCGTTTGCGGCAAAACTCAAAACCAAGATGGCCATCTTGAAGGTAGGGCAAGGCAATGAAACCGGCATTAACATTGGCCCGTTAATTGATGACAGCGCGATCACCAAGGTCAAGGCACATGTGGCTGATGCGGTGGCCAACGGTGCCGAAGTTGTTTTGGGTGGCAAGGCACATGCTCGGGGCGGCAGATTTTTTGTCCCCACCTTGTTAACCAACGTGTCGTCGACCGCTCGTGTGTCCCACGAAGAAACATTTGGCCCGATCGCGCCGCTGATTCGTTTCAATACAGATGAAGAAGCAGTCGCTTGGGCAAACAACACTGAGTTTGGTTTGGCAGCGTACTTCTACGCGCAAAACATCTCACGCGTTTTCAAAGTTGCCGAGGCGCTGGAAACCGGTATGGTGGGTGTTAACTCCGGCATGATCTCCAACGAGCTCGCACCGTTCGGCGGAATCAAGCAATCAGGGTTGGGGCGCGAAGGTTCCAAGTACGGCATCGACGACTATATTGAAATCAAGTACCTGTGTTTGAGTGTTTAGAACCACACAACCGCTGATGAAGACAGATCAATTCGTACCACTTCAGTTGTCTGGCAAGCCGCACGATGCAACACGCGTAAACACGAGTGCGGTAGCGAGTACCGAAGGTTTTCGCACGTATCGGCATTCATCTGCGTTCATCTGCGGTTGCGTGTTCTTCTCAGTCGCATGCTGGTCAGCAATTTCTCGCGCCCAGCCCACCCGCGACATGCCCGAGCCGGCCGGCCAGATGATCGAGCGTAAAGTGAGTTTCTCCAAGCGCGATATGGTCGCTGCGGCGCATCCGCTTGCCACCGAGGCAGGTATCGATGTTTTAGCCAAGGGTGGAAGTGCCATTGATGCTGCGGTTGCGGTGCAAATGGTGTTGAACCTGGTCGAGCCGCAATCGTCCGGTATTGGCGGTGGGTCCTTCATGTTGTATTACGCTGCCAAACGAAACGCTACCATCGCTTATGACGGGCGCGAGATCGCCCCTCAAGCGGCCACCCCGACGATGTTGCTTGGCGAGGATGGCAAACCCATGCGCTTTGCCGATGCAGTCCGCAGCGGCAAATCGTTCGGCATTCCCGGCACACTGCGTTCGCTCGAGGCCGCACACGCGGCGCACGGAAAATTGCCCTGGGCGGCGCTGTTTCAAACTGCCATCCGTCTGGCGGAGAACGGTTATCCACTTTCGGCACGTACCGTACAGCAGGCGGGGAGCAGCGCGGTCTTGCGCGATACGCCTGAGACACGCGCGATGTTCTTCAATGCCGATGGAACACCGAAAGCGGTTGGTACGATTGTCAAGAATCCTGCGCTAGCCGCGACGATGAAACGTATTGCCGTCGGCGGTGCCGATGCCTTCTACCAGGGCGAGATTGCTCGTGACATTGTCGCAGCACTGCGCGCCCACCCGCGACCGGGCATCGCAACTGAAGCGGATTTCGCTGCCTACCGTGTGCGCATCAGCGAGGCGGTGTGCGGTGATTATCGTGGTAACCGCGTTTGCAGCATGCCCATGCCATCTAGTGGCGGTGTTGCGATCCTGCAGATTTTGGGTATGCTGGAGCGCTTCGATCTGCCGAGCATGAAGCCCGATTCGGTGGAGGCCGCTCACCTGTTTGCCGAGGCCGGACGCTTGGCGTTTGCGGATCGCGAGAAATTTGCCGCCGATGATCGCTTCGCGGATGTGCCGGTCAAGGCGTTGATCAGTTCCGCCTACTTACGTGAACGCAGTGCATTGATTCACACCGATCGCAGTCTGGGCCGCGCCACACCGGGAACTCCTGCTGCGGTAAAACTCTCCCAAGCCGAGGACGCAACGACAAGTCTCACTGGCACCAGCCATTTTTCGATTGTCGATGCCGATGGCAACGCGGTCAGCATGACAACCTCTGTTGATGCCTCTTTCGGCAGCCAGATTTTCGTGCGCGGTTTTTTTCTGAACAATCACATGACAGATTTTTCATTAACGCCCACCGACGCAGCCGGCGTGCCTATCGCAAACGCCATTGCACCCGGAAAACGACCGCGCAGTACGATGGCACCGGTCATCATCTTTGACGACAAAGGAAAACTCAAGATGGTGATCGGCTCGGCGTTGGGTGCCACCATCGTCAACTCGGTCACCAAAACAATCATCGGCGTACTGGATTGGCAGCTCGACGTACAAGCCGCCATCGCGCTGCCCAATGGCGGCAGCCGTAATGGCCCGACCGATATCGAACGGGGCGCGCGTGCCGAGAAGTTAGCGGCCGCACTGCGCGTTATCGGCCATGAGGTCCGCATCGGCGATATCCCAAGCGGGTTACATGGCGTGTTACGCGTACCCAACGGTTGGCAGGGAGGCGTTGACCCGCGTCGTGAAGGCGCTGCCAAAGGCCGCTGATATTTTGATTTCGCAGGGAGGTCACCATGAAAAAACTTATCTCGATTGCATTCACTTCAACCCTACTGTTAGGCTGCGCTATGACAACCACCCCACCCGTTCCCGTTTACCCTTCCGCTGTCACCGCACTCACCAAAATTGATACGGTGGTGGGCGCTGGCACCATTGCTGCGGTCGGTAGCACCGCCCGGGTGCATTACTCTGGCTGGCTGTTTGTGCCGGGTACTAACGGCGGGCCTGGAAGCAAAGGTAACAAATTTGATTCGTCGTTAGATCGCAATGACCCGTTCGAATTCACTATTGGCCAGCGACGCGTCATCGCCGGCTGGGAGCAAGGTGTCGCCGGCATGGCGGTCGGCGGCAAGCGTAGCCTGATCATTCCACCGGACCTTGGTTATGGTGCGCGCGGTGCGGGCGGTGTCATTCCGCCAAACGCAACGCTGGTGTTTGAAATCGAACTGCTGGCGATCAAGTAGTGTTATGCGGACTTTCGGTGCCATCATCATCGGTGATGAAATCTTGTCCGGCAAACGCCAGGATAAACACTTGTCGAAAGTCATCGAGCAACTTGGCAAACGCGGGCTGTCGTTGTCCTACGCAAACTATGTCGGCGATGAGCCCCCGCGTATCACAGCAGTCTTGCGCCAATCGTTTGCCACCAGCGATGTGGTGTTCTCGTTTGGTGGCATCGGTGCCACACCCGACGACCACACCCGTCAGTGTGCGGCAGCCGCATTGGGCGTCGGGCTGCTTGAACACCCAGAGGCGCTTGCCGAGATGCAAACAAAGCCGGATTTCGAACTGACAACGCATCGACGGCGTATGGCGGAGTTCCCGATCGGCGCAACCATCATCCCTAATCCGTATAACCGAATTGCGGCGTTTTCGTGTGGTGACCATCACTTTCTACCGGGTTTTCCCGAAATGTCCTGGCCGATGATGCAGTGGGTGCTGGAAACGCGCTACCAACATCTCTTTCACGCCGTGAAGGTCGCCACTGAATCTATCTTAATTGAAGAGGCCGGCGAGTCGAACTTGATCGACATGATGAATGCCATCTTGATGCGCTATCCGGACATACGATTGTCGTCGCTACCAAAGCATATTCCTGGTGGACGACAGATTGAGTTTTCATTGTCCGGCAATCCCGGTGAGGTACCCGCAGCAATGGCTGAAGCCAGAGCGGAGGTCACACGACTGGGTTATACATTTACCAACCTCTAAGTTTTTCGGAGAAGCAGCATGGGATTGCTCGATAACATTCTCGGTCGCGTGATGAACAGCGGCGCAGGTGATCAGTCGGCAAGTCGGCTCGTACAAATCGCGATGAAGATGCTTACCGAACAAGGCGCGGGAGGACAGTCCGGCCTTGCCGAAGTTCTTCCCGACCTCACCAACCACGTCACGCCCGAGGGTAAGTTGTCCGAGTCCAGCGACTTCATGAATAACGCCCTGGCCATGTTTGTTAGACGATGATGTTGGGGCCCGCCGTCAAAAGATTTTTCGTATTGTTGCGCCACGAATCGAAGTACACAATACGCCGCTTTGCCCTCCTGCCCATCGCTTTGCTTTCCTTGCCGGTGGCCGCCCAAGCGAATGCGGAAGCAGCCTGGTCGGCGCTCAAACAGGGCGGGCATGTTTTACTGCTTCGCCACACCGAGACTGCTCCGGGTATTGGTGACCCGCCGGGCTATCGGCTTGATGACTGTAAAACGCAGCGAAACCTCAGCACTGCAGGCCGTGCCCAAGCGCGAGCATGGGGCAAGGCATTTGCCGACAACGGTATTCAAACGAGTGGTGTGTTTTCGTCGGTCTGGTGCCGCTGCGTGGATACGGCGGTGCTCGCATTCGGCAAAGCAGATACTTGGCCAGCGCTGAATTCACACTTTGACAGCGGGTCGGGAGACCTTCAAGCCCAGCAGGTTCGCGGCGGCCTAACGGCTCGTATGAAACCCGGCAAGACATTGGTGCTCGTGACCCATCAGGTGAACATCACTGCGCTCACCGGTCGAACTCCGGCGATGGGGGAAGCGGTCGTTGCGCGGGTTGCGCATTCGACTGATCTGTCCCAGCCGCCGCAGCTGGACATCGTCGGCATGCTGAAGTTGCCCTAGCCTGAATATTTCATGGGTCGCCGGTTGCTTAGTAGAACGTTGCCTCTGGGCGATTGGCAAACCAATTAGGCTCGTGTCTGTCTTGCTGTGGATGCGGGCTGCACGTTTGCTTTCGGGCGATTGCACGGCAATGTTCCGCCTTGCTGCCGAAGCATAGCCAGCTAGGCTCTGGTCGGTCAGGCAAAAAACCGCTCGCCTATTCACCTACTCGCCCGCTATGGAACGCGCCGCCATGAAATGTTCCGGCTAGAGAGTGCCTCTCCCAAGTCAAAAACCATCCTAAAGACGGGCATTTTCAGGCGAAAAGTGCCGAAGAAGCTTGTCTTATAAGGAGTTTCATCAATCTTTAGTGATGTTCCAACCGTGCAGGGTGATTACTTTCCAGAACGTTTAGCCGACTGAGATCGATTACGCGGTCCGCCATGGCAATCGTCTCAGGCCGGTGGGCAACAATCACGGTAGTGATGCCAAGAGACTTAATGGCTGCGTTCACGAGTCGCTCACCGACCGTATCAAGGTGACTCGTAGCCTCATCCAGAAACAGGATTCTTGGCTTCTTGTACAGGGCGCGAGCAAGCAAGATGCGTTGTTTTTGCCCGCCGGATAGTGAAGTGCCCATATCACCAACCAGCGTGGCATAGCCCATCGGCATACGTACGATATCGTCGTGAATCGCGGCGTATCGCGCACACTGCTCGACCCATCCTTGTGACGAGACCTCCTCAAAAAAACTGATGTTGTCTGCGATCGATCCGGCGAAGAGCTGATCATCTTGCATCACCACGCCGATCAGCTCGCGGTACCGCGCCAGGCCCATTCGGCCGACCGGGATGCGGTCAATGAGGATGCCACCCTTCTTTGCCGATAGCAGGCCAACCATTAGTTTCAGTAGGGTAGTTTTGCCACAACCAGATGGCCCGACAATCGCGACACACTCGCCCGGCTTTACGGCGAAGGTGACGCCGCTCAGCACAGGCTGCTCCACATCGGAATACGCGAAATGCAAATTGCGCACATCAATACTGGGCGCAGTTGCAGCAACATCAACCAGTTGCGTGAGGCTACGCCCAACTTCATCATCCGCAGTGTGTAAGGCAATATCCGCCACACGCTCTGTGTGAAGCGAGAGCATCTTGTATTGAATGGCAAGATCCACCAACGCCGAAATGCGGCCGGTAAAGTTTCCCTTGTAGGACATAAACGCATAAAGCATGCCGACGGAGAAGCCGCCCTCAAGAATCATGTGTGCACCGAGCCATACGATGAGGATATTCTCAGCGCCAAACAGGATGCTATTTGCCGCGCCAAAGCCAAGGTTCATTTTTTGGATGGCTATGCCGCGATTGAAGTTATCGACGGCAAGGTTTTGCCAAGCACCTAATCGAAGATCCCGTTTGCCAAAGAGCTTGATGCTCTGCACACCTCGCAAGCTTTCCAGAAAATGAGATTGTTGTTTTGCTGCGTGCACAATCTGCTCTTCGTTTGCGCGGCGAAGTGGTGCGTACATCACAATCCGCAGAAGCGTGTAAAGCACGACGGCCACCAGCACCACAAGCGTGAGTTGCGGTGCATACA
>JBEILF010000076.1:0-11863 GCA_040379385.1 Burkholderiales bacterium
CGGCATCGGTGTTGAGAATTTCAACCGTTTGGCCGGACATCGATTTGACCACGTCACCCGGACGAGTCGCTTTGCCACCCGGCATGTTTTCGCAGGTTGGAACCAGCATAACGACGTTTAATGGCAGCTTCATCATGCCGACCATCTTCATCGTGCCCAGCATCGAGCCTGCGCCACACATGTCGTACTTCATTTCGTCCATCTCGGCGGCTGGCTTGATCGAGATGCCTCCCGTGTCGAAAGTGATCCCTTTGCCAACCAGTACCACCGGCTTGTCGCCTTTTTTCCCGCCATGGTGTTCGAGAACAATGAACTTCGGCGGCTCAGCCGAACCCTGCGAAACCGCGAGCAGGGTGTTCATGCCGAGTTTCTGCATGTCCTTTTTCTCGAGGATGGTCAGCTTGAACTTGTAGTCCTTGGCGAGTTTCTTGGCGGTCTCGGCCAAGTAGGTTGGGGTGGCGATATTGGGTGGAAGATTGCCCAATTCCTTGGTCAGTTGCATGGCTTCACCGATAGCTTCACCAGCCTTGATCGCCGCCTTCATGGCTTTTTCGTCGACCTTGCCATCGACATGGAAAATCACCGCCTTGCCGACTGACTTAGCATCGGACTTTTTGGTCGCGGTGTAGCGGTAGGCACCGTCGATTGCGGCAATCACCGCCTGCTCAACCTTGTGCGCAATATCCTTGGCGTATTTGGTGCTGAGGGTTAACGTAACATCCGTCACGGCGGTGGCCTTCAGCGCTTTAAAAGCGGCGGTAATCGCTTTGCAGAACGCATGTGCTTCGTAACTTTTTTCCGCACCCAGACCCACCAACAACACGCGCTTGGCGGCAATACCCGCGATACCGTGCAACATCATGGTCGATCCCAACTTGCCGGATATATCGCCATTGTTGGCGGCTGCCGAAATCGCGCCCTTGGACGCCTTGTCCAATTCTATTGCCGCAGGAGCGGCGATTTTTTTTGAGTCCCAGATGCCAACCAAGACACAATCGGTTTTGATTGCTGAGAGGGCTCCCGCCTTTATGCTAAATTCCACTGCGTTCTCCTAGAAGTTTTGTTTGGGAGCAGCGCTGATTTAGGTACCATCGACGGCGATGGCATGGTCAAAGTTGCCTTCCGAATGACAGACAAGGCGACCGAGGACCAAAGCTGAATAACCGGCGCTGCAGAGTTGAAATTATCGCTCGTGCAGACGACTCCCGTCAAAAGACAACATAACTGGCATCTCCCTGGCCCCAAGTGCAGATATTCCAACGCAGCCTTACCAAGGAATTCACCTCGATCGGACTTAGTGTGATCAGCGTACTGGTGGCGATCATCGTCACGCACCAACTGATCATCTTTCTTGGGCGCGCTGCCACCGGTACGGTGGAGCCGGAAGCGGTTGTTGCCCTGATCGGCTTCGCCCTGTTGGCTTACCTGCCTGTCTTGCTGGCGCTGGCACTGTTCATTTCGGTATGGCTGGCGCTATCAAGGAGTTACCGGGAGAGCGAGATGCCGGTCTGGTTTTCGTCCGGTCTTTCTATCATGGCATGGGTCAAGCCTGTTTTGTCTTTCGCCGCACCGATTGCCTTGGTAACGGCGATTCTCAGCACGGTGCTGACCCCTTGGGCATTGCGCACGAGCGCGGAGTATGAGCGGCTGTTGCGTAACAAAGATGATGTCGCACGGATTGCGCCGGGAAGTTTTATCGAGGCGCGAGATTCAAGCCGGGTGTTTTTTGTCGATAACACGGCAGCCGATACGGGGGCGGTGAACAATGTCTTCGTGCAGTACAACCAAAATGGTCGTTTTGGCGTCGTTGTGGCCGCAAAGGGGCAGACTGAAATTGCCGCCAACGGCGACAAATTTCTAGTGCTTTCGAACGGTCGACGTTATGAAGGTACGCCGGGCGCGCTTGATTTCCGGATTGTCGATTTTGCGCGCCAAAAGCTGCGGATAGAGACCAAAGCAGAGCGGGCGCAGGCCCCGTCTAACAAGCAGCTCCCGACCTTGACGCTGGTGCAAGAGCCCACGCCGGATCGCATTGCAGAGCTGCACTGGCGGCTAGCGCTCCCGGTCGCCGCAGTCATACTGTCGCTACTTGCGATTCCATTGTCGTTTGTAAACCCCAGATCCGGCACGTCTTGGAATGGCGTTTTCGCCGTCATCGTGTTCTTTTTGTACTACAACACCCTATCAATTTTCCAAGGCTGGACCGCGCAGGGAAGCATTCCGGGCTGGCTGGGCGTGACACCAGTGCATATCGGGATGGTGCTTATCCTGGTGTTTTTGTTCTCCAAGCAGCTGTTCGGCTTTCGATGGCTGGCGTTTGCCCGAAGCTAAGCGCCGTCAGTACTACCAATAAAAAAGCCCCTGACGGGGGCTGTTTCATGTGGCGGAGAGGGCGGGATTCGAACCCGCGGTAGGCTATGAACCTACGCACGCTTTCCAGGCGTGTGACTTAAACCGCTCATCCACCTCTCCATACTCTTCTAAGTTTACCAGAGCTGACCCGCCTCATGGAGACTCGCCATGACGTTTGAACCGCTAGCCTGAATATCTCACGCTGTGTCGCCCGCTGCGACGAAGCAAGTTGCCTCGGTACGATTGGCAGACCAATTTAGATCGTTCCGCATTCGCCGTGGATGCGGGCTGCACGTTCGCTTTCGGACGGGCGTTGCCATGGTTGATAAATTCGCGCCCTCATTCCACACGCAGTTGGCGACCGCGGCGCGCTATGCCGTGGCCATTCAGGCAAATTGTCGTTCGCCTGCTCCCGGCTTTTGAATGCACCCCGTGAAATGTTCGGGCAAGGGATCACGTTGTCTTTCAGTTGATTCACCGCATCAAAACGTGAAATCAGAAGACGCTCGCGAACAGCAGCTTGGACGCTTGCGCGTAACTTCGTTAGCGGGTACACAAGTTTGACTTGTGCATCATTGCACATCATGCACCGGCTAAGCTGGGTTACTTCCTAGCGAGACAAGCCAGATACAACCCAGGGTCTGGTGCCGTTCGGTTGCGCTGGGCATGCCAAATCATTTCGCCCAGACAATCCATCATGGCGTGTTCGGCTGCCTTCACATCGCCCATGCTAATCGCGAGGCGCTGGTGTTCTGCACGTACGCCGGCTGGTTGGTCGATGGAGACCTGCTCGCGAATCGACAGGTGCATGGACATGTGTAGAAACGGGTTGAGGTCGCCGCTCTCAGGCAGATAGTCGCGATCGACGTGCCTATCGCGTTGCGAGAGCAGGGCATGGTATTCGGGATGCTCGTTTATGATCTCGACGGCCATCGCTTGCAAGGCAGTCAGTGGTGCTTGGCTGCTGAATTTCCGCCACGTCTCAAAGAAAAAATCACGTACTTGTTCACGCGTCGGGTTAAACAACGTCGAGCCCCCCGTCATCACTATTCGACATAGTCTGCCTTCTTCCTGAAACCACAGATGTCATACACCGGGCACGCACCACACTTGGGCTTTCGCGCGACACACGTGTAGCGACCATGCAGGATTAACCAGTGATGTGCGTGCATCCTGAATTGATCGGGCACAACCTTCAGCAATTTTTCTTCTACCGCCAGAACATCCTTTCCCGGTGCCATGCCCATGCGGTTGCTGATACGAAAGATGTGGGTATCGACCGCCATCGTCGGTTGACCAAAGGCGATGTTAAGTACCACGTTGGCCGTCTTTCTACCCACGCCGGGTAGGGCTTCGAGTGCTTCGCGTGATGATGGCACCTCGCCGCCATGCTGCGCAAGCAAGACTTCGCAAGCCTTGATGACATTCTTCGCTTTGCTGCGGAAGAGTCCAATCGTTTTGATGTAGTCACTTAGCGTCTCTTCACCGAGCGCAAGTATCGCGGCTGGTGTGTTGGCTAGCGGAAACAACTTTGCAGTGGCTAGGTTGACACTTTTATCAGTCGCTTGCGCCGACAAGATGACGGCGATGAGAAGTTCAAACGGCGTTGAGTATTGCAAGTCTGACTTTGGCTGCGGATTGATCTCCTGCATGCGGCGAAAGAATTCTTGCCGCGCGTCGGCTTTCATGACGTAGGCTTCAGCCATGGTGGTTTCCCATCTGTGCCAGAGCAGCCGCCTCGCGCGCGGCGAGTAGGGCGCTGCGCTCAGCGTCATCCCGCGAAAGACGAAAATTGTGAAAATTAAAACGTTGCCGTGCGGTATCGGCATCGAACATCGCTGGATGAGTTTTGTCGTCAATCATCGTGATGCAATCAACCGGGCACGCCGGGATGCATAACTCGCAAGCGGTACAAAACTGTGGCATGACGCTATGCATGTATTTGTTTGCGCCAACGATGGCGTCGGTCGGGCAGGGCTTTAGGCATTTTGCACAGCCGATACAAGTTTCCTCATCGATCATCGCAACACGGTGCGGTTGTGTAGCGCCACACAACGGGTCGAGCGGAAGTATTTCCGTGTCGAGCAGCGCAGCCAGCGCGGCGATACCCGTCTCGCCCCCGGGTGGGCAGCGGTTGATCGGTGCCTCGTTGGCGGCAATCGCCTCGGCATAGGGCATACAGCCCTGATAGCCGCACTTGGTGCATTGCGTCTGCGGCAAGATCGCATCGATCTGTTTGGCGAGCGCGAACGTATCGGTCATCCGCGTCATTGAATCTGCCTTGCGCAATCGGCGACGAGTTGTGGCCCCCTGTAGATGAAGCCAGTATAGATCTGTACGAGTGAAGCGCCGGCGTTGATTTTTTGTTGCGCGTCGTCAGCCGACATGATGCCGCCCACGCCGATCACGGGGATGTTTCCCTTGAGCTGTTTCACCAGCTCGCGCAGGATTTCGGTTGAGGGGGAAAACAGCGGACGTCCAGACAACCCGCCTGCCTCTGTCGCGTGTTTGAGTCCCGTCACGGCGTCACGCGAAACCGTGGTGTTGGTAGCAATTGCGCCTTCGAACCCATATTGCAACAGCAGCGCGGCGACATCACGAATTGCGGCAAGGTTCAAGTCGGGAGCGATCTTTAGCAGTAGCGGGACTTGGCGTCTATGCTGTTTTGCCAGCGTTTGTTGTTCGGCTTTGAGGGCGGCTAGCAGTTGTTCGAGTTGTGCGGCGGCTTGCAAATCACGCAATCCTTTAGTGTTCGGCGAGGAAACATTGACTGTGACATAACTCGCATGTGGAAATACCCCGCGCAGGCAGGTCACATAGTCATCGACTGCATTGTGATTGGGGGTATCGAAGTTTTTGCCGATATTGAGCCCCAGCACGCCTTTGTATTTGGCGCGGGCAACATTGACCAAGAACGCATCGAGACCTTGGTTGTTGAATCCAAGACGATTGATCAAGGCGTCGCGCGCAGGCAAACGAAACATCCGTGGCTTGGGGTTACCCGGTTGTGGTCGCGCGGTGACGGTGCCGACCTCGATGAAACCAAAACCCATCGCTGCCAAGGCGTCGATGTACTCACCATTCTTGTCGAGACCAGCGGCTAAGCCCACCGCGTTATCAAATGAAAGTCCAAGCAGGGTGCGCGGTTTCAACACTTTTTGCCCGAAAACGCCCGCCAGATGGCAACTTTCTAGTTTCTTAAGACTCTTTAGCGCAACATCGTGCGCGAGCTCGGGGTCGAGTTTAAAGAGTGCGCTACGGGCAATGGAATACAACACGGGGAGCGCCTTGGTATCGGTAGTCAATAACCCCGATTTTAGTCGAGTGCTGGAGCTGCCGACAGTAGCATGAAACTAAAGCGGCCCCCAGACGCCCTTGTTGAGGCCTTCAATGGGCCGGAAGTTTGCCTTGTAGTTCATCTTGCGGCTTTCTCGGATCCAATAGCCTAGGTAGACGTAGGGCAATGCACGGCGCTTGGCTTCGGCGAGCTGCCACAAGATGCTGGCAGTGCCATAACTTCGGTGATCATCCGCCGGCTCGTAGAAGGTGTAAACCGATGATAGCCCGTCAACCAATTCGTCGATGATCGAGATCATCTTCAGCTTGCCATGCTCGCGAAACTCAACCAGTTTGCTGGCGACATTGCTTTGCAACAGGAAGTGGGAATACTGCTCGCGCGAGTCGTGGTCCATGCCGCCACCCTGATGGCGGGCCGATTGGTAACGACGATACAATGCGTAGTGCTCGTGTGAGAAGCGCAAGTCGGTGACACGAACAGTCAACGTGTCGAGCTGTTTTGCCACACGCCGCTGACTGCGGTTTGGCTGAAATGCCTCGGAAAGTACCCGCACTGCGATACAAGCGCGGCAATGGTCACACAAGGGCCGGTAGGTAAACGCACCGCTCCGCCGAAAGCCCGCAGAAACCAGCGCGCTATACGCGTTTGTATCGATCAAGTAGCTGGGCGTGGCGACCTGCGAGCGCGCCAGACGGCCCGGCAGATAACTGCACGGATAGGGTGCCGTCGCGTAGAACTGCAAATTAGCAAACGGTAAGTCGTTGAGTCGCGACATTGGCCTGTTAGAAGGTGGGAGTTGTGGCCAAACAAGGTTGCCAAGCGGAACGGCGGTCGTCTAATTCACTTGAGTTTATCAACTCGGCTAGCCGTTGCAAGAATTCTGCACGGGGAATAGGGCGTGCGCCAAAACTGGCGAGGTGGCGGGTTTGCTGCTGGCAATCGATGAGCTGAAAGCCGTCGCGGGTTAGTTTATCGACTAAAGTGGCAAACGCGACTTTGGAAGCGTCGGTTTTGCGCGTGAACATTGATTCACCAAAAAAGACTTGGCCGATCGCCACCCCGTACAAGCCGCCGACCAATTCATTGCCCGCCCAACTTTCCACCGAATGCGCGAAGCCCTGATTGTGAAGCAGGGTATAGGCGTCCTGAATCTGCTTGACGATCCAGGTGCCGCCTC
Organism: Burkholderiales bacterium; assembly: GCA_040379385.1. Taxonomy (GTDB): domain Bacteria; phylum Pseudomonadota; class Gammaproteobacteria; order Burkholderiales; family Usitatibacteraceae; genus UKL13-2. The sequence continues at coordinate 6,828 of JBEILF010000076.1, forward strand.
CGGGCTCACGCGGCGCCGCACAGTTTTCGATCACGCGTCGAAAGGCGACATTAAAGGTCACTTCAAACTTTTGCTGCCGTATGGTTTTTGCCAGCGAGCGGGATAACTTGAACTCCTCCGGGAACAATACCATGCGCGGGTCTGGTGTCCACCAGAGAATCGGTTGCCCGTCGGAAAACCAGGGGAAGATCCCCTGTGAATACGCTGCTACGATGGTCGCCGGACGCAGATCGCCACCAGCGCAGAGCAAACCGTCCGGATCGACCAGCGCGGTATTCGGGCTGGGGAAACGCGCGCCGCGTGTGATCCAAGGGATCAAGGATGTTCCCGGCTGATCAGCACTGCGCCGTTTGTGTCGAGTGGGCGGATAAGTCGCGTAACACCACGCTTGTCGCAACGCGCTCCTTGGCTTTGACGCCGCCCCGCTCCAAGGAGAGTTTGAATTCGTACTTGGCAAAGAACTCATCAAACTTTTCGCCGCCGACGGTACCGGTCGCATAGATGGCGTCGGTTTTCGGGTCGTGTTCGAGCAGAATCGCCGCGAGCGGTTGCGGGGCGGGACCACCCAGAACTCGCGCCCCGGCGAACGGGTCGTAGGCGCTTTTGTCGGCGCAACAGCCGATCACCTTGCCAGTTGGGCTCAATGCGGAGGGTTTATCGCGAAAGCTGATGAAGCTCACTTGCGGGGACGGGTACGCGAGTTTATGTGCACAGATCGCCGAGTATGCAACCAGATTATTGCGCGGGCCGACGCCAGCTGGTGAGACATAACTTTCGCCGCGCTCGGTGACCAAGTCAGGATGTCCGCTTGCCGCTTTGTCCAAGCTCAGCAGAAAACAGGGGGTTGATTCAAACGGATAGTTGAAGATGTAGTTGTGATTGACCTTCAATGACGCCGCCTTGATCGCTCGACCGTCTTTGTCAACTAGCTTAACCCGTGCATAGTTTCTTGCTTTCAGGACCACCCCGATCTTTTTTGCAGGTGTGGCATTGCCGGTAACCGACGGTGTTCTGGCGTCGGCGTGCACCGGCGAACTCGCCGCGCAAGTCGACGCACACGTTCCGCTGACCGCGCAAATTTTGATGAAGTCGCGTCGTTCCACTAGACCACCCCCTCCAGAATTTGTACGTCAACCGTGGCACCGGCCTCCACATTGCCGACGTGGTCGTGAAGCATGATGAAACAGTTGGCGTCCGACATCGATTTCAAAATGCCGCTTCCCTGTTCACCGGTCGTGCGCACCTTCCAGGCGCCGTCTTCAAGATACAACACGCCGCGCTGGAACTCGGTGCGACCCGGGGCCTTTCTGATGGGTGATGTACACACGGCTTTCAACAATGGGTGAACGGGCAGCGGTGTTACTCCCTGTAGCGTGAGTAGCGCATCGCGCACAAATTGGTAAAACGTTACCATCACGCTGACCGGATTACCGGGCAGACCAAAAAAATGTGCGTCCTGAATCTTGCCGTAAGCCAGCGGGCGGCCAGGTTTCATGGCAATTTTCCAGAACACCACTTCGCCGAGTTTGCCGAGAAGCGTCTTTACAAAGTCGGCCTCGCCAACTGACACGCCGCCCGAGGTGATTACCACGTCGGCGATAGTTGCCGCGTCACGGAAGGCGCGTTCGAGGATGGCGGGGTCGTCACGAACAACACCCATGTCGATTGCCTCGATACCCATGTTTGCCAACATGCCAAACAGCGTGTATCGATTCGAATCGTAGATTTCTCCTTCACCGAGCGGCACACCGATCGACACCAGCTCATCACCCGTCGAAAAGAACGCCACCCGCAGCGGCCGCACAACAGCAACTTCGCCGATGCCAAGTGAGGCGATCAAGCCGAGTTCTGCCGGGCGGATGATGCGGCCTTTTTCCAGCGCGACCGCACCCTGCTGGAGATCTTCGCCGGCTTCGCGTACGTTTTGCCCGAGCTTGGCACCTGCCGAAAAGGTAATCAACTTGCCATCTGCCTTGGCGCGTTCTTGCATGATCACAGTGTCACACTCGACGGGTACCACCCCGCCAGTAAAGATGCGCACACATTGGCGCGTGGCGAGGCTGCCAACAAACGGCTTGCCGGCGAAACTTGTGCCGACCTCTTCAAGTGGCATCGTATCGTCGCCCAAATCGCTGAAACGCACCGCCCAGCCGTCCATCGCCGAATTGCGATGTGACGGAACATTGACAGGCGAGACGATGTCCTCTGCCAGCACCCGGCCTAACGCGGAGCGAATCGGTAGTTTTGCAATTCCCGCTATCGGCGTGAGAAACGTGTGGATAAACGCCCGTGCCTTATCGACCGGCATGGAGTTTGGGTCGTAGTCGTCGGCGCAAGAGGCTTCTGCAATGGTTAACGGCTTGGTGGCGCTCATGGTTTATTCACGGGATAGCGAAACTGTTTTATCAATGGTGATTGTACCGTCCGCTGCATGGGTGATGATGGAGAGGTCACGCATGGTGGCGCGGTAGGTATCGCGAAAGCGAAGTTCGGCGTCGGCAAGTGCTGTGTCGAACGCCGCATTGGTGTTGCTTTGGGCCAGGGTGATATGCGGGCGATATTCGATGTCGTCGCGCAAGAAGCCAGCGAGCACTCCCCGGTAGAGGCGATCATGCAGCTCTGTCACCGCTTCGTTTCGCAGGTCGCACATCAATAACGTGAACAATCCGCGGGCACTGGCAACACTCTCTACGCCGCGGAAGGTGACTGGCAGCACCGGCCACCCGGCGGTTGAGCGTTTGACGTGGCTTACCAACTGCGCCACGGTCAGGCTGGCGTGAAATGGAAATACCACGGTAAGGTGCGGGGCGATGTTCGCCCCAAGCGGATCGTGCTCAAGGCGGTAACGCTGCACTCGCTGCAGACTTTCGGGTACCTCAAATTTGGCAAACCAGACAATTGCCCGTCTGGGCAGCGACGGTCTGAACTGTTTACGAGTATGCCGGTTACGCATCGTGCAAAGTATGATGTTACGGGCTCAGCCCAGGTACGGCAGGCATATCTGGCTCCAACTGTCTGAGTTCATTCACGGTATTGACGTTAGCGAAGGCCTCGGTGCCGTCGTTGTTTTTGGCGTCAAACTGAACCTCAACCACATTGAGGCTGGCATACCACTTATCAATTTTGCGCTGGCCGCTTTGCAGAAACTCCCGCAAGTGCGGTTCCAGTGCGGTTTTGGTGAGACAGAAAACGGGATGGGGTTGGTCAAACGTTTTTGCCACTGCGAGGTCTGCGTTCTCTGTCGTTAACGCATCGTCGAGTCGTGCGATAAGATTTAGCGGAAGAAATGGCGAGTCGCAGGGAGCCGTTGCAATGAATGGCGAGGACGCAGCCAGCATGCCGGCATGTAGCCCCGCTAGCGGACCGGCAAATCCGCTGATAGCGTCGGCGACTACGCGGTGCCCGTAGGCCTCGTAGGTCGATAAATTGCGGTTGGCGTTGATGATGGTTTCGTCTACCTGCGGCCCAAAGCGTTCGATCACGTGCTCGACCATCGCTTTGCCGCGAAACCGTTGCAGACCCTTGTCCAACTCGCCCATGCGTGAGCCGCGCCCACCTGCGAGGATGAGGCCGGTGATGTGGTGACTCGTCATACTTGGAGTCTTTGCCCGCCGGTGAATAGCAAGTAGTGCTTGTTGACGGCGCGGCCGATCATGGTGATACCTACTTGTTCAGCAATCGAGTAGCCCATTTGTGTGAGCCCTGAGCGTGACACCAACACTGGGATACGCATTTGTGCCGCCTTGATCACCATCTCCGAAGTAAGCCTCCCAGTCGTATAGAAAATTTTGTCGTCGCCACTGACACCTTCGAGCCACATCCAACCGGCAATGGCGTCCACGGCATTGTGGCGGCCAACGTCCTCAACAAAGGTGAGGATGGCACCGTCTGTTGCACTGGCCAGCGCGCAACCGTGGACTGCACCAGCTTGTTTGTAGATCGATTCGTGAATGCGTACGTTGTTCAACATCGAAAACAGGGTTTGTTGCTTCAGCAACACGTCTTGGCGCAGGTTGATGCTGTCAATCTCCTCCATCAAGTCGCCGAATACGGTACCTTCACCACAGCCGGTGGTCTTGGTGCGTCTGGCCATCTTTTCGTCGAGGTCTTGCAGACCGTGGCGTGTCACCACCGAACATGCGTTGGTTTCCCAATCGACTTGTATCGACACGATTTCTTTAATTGACGAAATAAGCCGTTGGTTGCGCAGATAGCCAATGACGAGCGCTTCAGGTGCCGCACCCAGTGTCATGATGGTCAGAATTTCCCGCTTATCAACATAGATGGTGAGCGGATGTTCGCCGGCGATTGGGGTGGGTTGCATGACGCCGTGCTCGTTGATTGCGCCGACGGTAAATGTTGCGGGTCGTGCGGCAGAAGTCATGGTCGGGCGATACATGCTATTGCTTGTTTTTGCTGATCAAGAGCATGAAGCCAAAAGCCGACACTGCAAGGGTGAGCAGCAACACAAAACTATTGGTCGCACCGGTGGATTGCGCGGCATACAAAAAAATCACCCAGGGGGCGATGAGCAGCAAAAGCGCTAGAAAATACTTCAAATTTCGAAAATCCAATAGGGGCGGGCGTTTTCAGGCAAAAATGGCTGAAAACGAGCGCCAATTATAGGGTTTGGGTTTTTGTTTGGCCGCGTCGCGGCGTTAGATTCGTCGCTTAACCGCTCGCCTGGCGACGCCATCATTTGGTCGTCAGCACGGGCCCCGCTCGATGCGGGCAGCGCGGCGACAAACACAACACCGGTGAGAAACTGTTTCATTCGAATCCTTCAGCAAGACGGCTAACCCCGCTTCGCGGAATCCATCGTTGTAGTGGTATCGCGCAGCCACTTTACCAGCGGATGTGCCGCTTCACAGCGCTCGGCAATCCATGCCGGGAGATCTTTTGGCACTTTCTTGTGCAGATTGGTTTCCACGGCACAAATGTAGTGGCGGTTCTTAATGTACTCAATCATGGGCAGGTCGGCCGAATAACCTTTGGGCGGGCGCAACATGCGGTCTTCGTCGGATAGTCCGCCGTAG
>JBEILF010000077.1:0-11862 GCA_040379385.1 Burkholderiales bacterium
AGTCCTCGGCATCGCCGCAGGGTGCATGATGCATTCCATCGCCGCAGCGGTCGGCCTGTCAGCCATATTGCTGACCTCAGCGGAGGCTTTTTTTGTCGTCAAGATGGTAGGTGCGGCGTACTTGGTGTACGCCGGGGTGCAGATACTGCGAAGCGCCACGTCGATGCCGGTCACGACACAGACATCGCCGCCCGCGACGACTGCAAGCCCAACATCGGCGCTGCCGCAAGTGTCTGGCATCTTCTGGCAGGGCTTCATGACCAATGTGTTGAATCCGAAGGTTGCGATTTTCTTTCTGGCGTTTCTGCCACAGTTTATCGATATGCAATCGGCCAACAAGGCTTGGGCGTTTCTGATACTTGGTGTAATTTTTGTTTTCAATAGCATGTTCATCACCATCGGTTTCGCGGCAATTGTTGCCAAGGCGCGCGGCAAGATTTCCACAACATCTTCGTTGGCCGTTTGGCTCAATCGCGGTTGCGGTGCGATGTTCTTGGCACTCGGTGCGAAATTGGCCGTCACAGAAAGACCCATATGAGTGAACCTATCGTTGGCGTCGTCATGGGCTCAAACTCGGATTGGGATGTGATGCAGCGTGCGGCTGAAATCCTAAAAGAGTTCGGTGTTCCGTTTGAACACAAGGTGATTTCCGCGCACCGGACGCCTGATGCGATGTTCGAATACGCGGAAGCAGCGCGCAGCCGCGGACTAAAGTGCATCATCGCCGGCGCAGGTGGCGCGGCGCACCTGCCGGGCATGATTGCCTCGAAGACGACCATTCCGGTGTTGGGAGTCCCCGTTCCATCCAAACACTTGGCTGGTCAAGACTCGTTGTATTCAATTGTGCAAATGCCCAAAGGAATTCCGGTGGCCACCTTTGCCATCGGCGAAGCCGGCGCGGCCAACGCCGGTTTATTCGCCGTCAGTCTATTGGCCAACGATGACGCCGCGCTTGCCGACAAGTTGTCGGCGTATCGCGAAAATTTGAAAGACATGGTGGCCGCGATACAGCTACCTGACGTGTTGTGATCCTGCCGGGTGCCACGCTTGGATTGATTGGCGGCGGTCAGTTGGGCCGCATGTTTACCATGGCGGCGCGCAACCTGGATTACCGCGTCACTGTCCTTGACCCTGATCCCCTTTCGCCTGCGGCGGAATTTGCCACCGGACACCTCAATACGGCCTACACACACCCCATCTCGATTGAGGAGCTGGCCAACTCATGCGCGGCGGTGACCACTGAATTTGAGAACGCGCCTGCCGAAGTGCTGCTGCAACTCGCATCACGCACAACGGTTCGCCCCAGTGGTAATGCGGTTGGCATCGCTCAAGACCGCGAATTAGAGAAAGGCTTCTTCAAGACCAACGGCTTCCCCGTTGGTGCCTTCGCGGTGATCAAGACGCCCGAAGATATTGATGCGGCGCTGAGCATCGTCACTTTGCCCGCAGTGCTCAAAACCGCCCGTTTTGGTTATGACGGCAAAGGCCAGGCGCGTATCGAGAGCCGCGCACAGCTGGTAGAGGTGCTTGACAAGTGGCGTTATCCGCCGACCATCCTCGAACAGTGGGTGCCACTCAAGCTCGAGATTTCAGTTGTACTGGCGAGAACTGCCAGCGGCGAAATTTCCGTCTTCCCCGTCGTGGAAAATCAACACGTCAATGGCATCCTCGATATCACCATTGCACCCGCACGGATTCCGCCAGCATTCGCCGATGCCGCAACCTCGATTGCCAGTGCAGTCGCCGCACGCCTAGCCTATGTCGGCGTTCTTGCCGTCGAGTTCTTTGTGCTCGCGGACAATACACTGCTCATCAATGAGATCGCGCCACGCCCCCATAACAGCGGCCACTTCACCATCGACGCTTGTCGCACCTCTCAGTTCGAGCAGCAGGTTCGCGTGTTATGTGCTTTACCCCTGGGCGACGCGACCCAGCATTCACCAGCGGTGATGTTAAATTTGCTGGGCGACCTGTGGCGGGGCAAAGATCACGAGATTGCACCGGACTGGTCGGTCGTGTTGAGCCATCCCGGCGCGCACCTGCACCTGTATGGCAAGCGTACCGCGCGGCCGGGCAGAAAGATGGGCCACGTGACTGTCTGTGATGTTACCTCGGAAGCTGCTCTCGCTGCGGCCATGGCGATGAAGTCCGCCCTCAACGCCGCCGTCTAAATTGCTGGCAACAGCAGCATCGACACTGTTTTACAAATCGTTGAATCCAAGCCGGACAATCGTCGCGTCATACAGGCATCAACCACTTGGAGAGCCAACATGAACCGCAATCAGGTCAGTTTCAATTCAAGCGCTTTCTGGGTGCCGCTAGTTTCAACCGCCGCGCTGGCATTGCTGACCGCGTTGCCTGCTCAATGCCTTGCGTGGGAATGGAGTTGGGGCGGCAGATCGGTCACGGCGTCTGGCAACGTAAAAACCGAGACGCGCGACGTGACCGGCTTCAGCGGTATTTCGCTGTCACTGCCGGCCAAAGTGACCATCAAGCAGGGCAATAAGGAAGGTGTCATCATTGAATCTGACGATAACTTTCTACCATTGATTGAAACCGTGGTGGAGCGTGGTCAGTTGCGCATCCGCCCCACTGAGAAAAACATGAGCTTCAAGGGCCGCAGCATGAAGCTCAATATCACCATCGATGCGATCAACATCGAATCACTCTCGGTCTCGGGTTCAGGCGATATCGTTGCCGATGAACTGAACAGCCCAAAACTCAGGACGTCGATTGCGGGATCCGGCGAGGTCAATATCAAGTCACTCACCTCTGATAGCGTCAAGGTGTCCATCGCGGGCTCAGGCGACCTGAACCTTGGTGGCACCACCAACGAGCTCGAAGGTTCCATCGCAGGCTCCGGCTCGATCAAGGCCGATCGCCTCAAGGCCAAGAATGTTGTTGTCAAAGTTGCCGGGGCCGGTGAAGCCACCATCTGGGCGACCGACACAATGAAACTATCCATTGCCGGATCTGGCGACGTGAAATATTGGGGTGAAGCCAAGGTGACGCAGTCAGTCGCGGGCTCGGGCAGCATCAAGCGACTCGGCACGGCACCAAACTAAACAAACTAGGGATTCAACAAATAAACAGGCAAAGTCGTTATAGCGCGGGTATCTTCAGACAAAACGGTCTGAAGATGTCCGTATTTATTAGGCTTTTGACTTCAGCCGGTTCGTAAATTGCTTTCGAAACTTGGATAATTTCGGCGACACCACCGCCATGCAGTAGCCCTGCTCCGGGTTGCGTGCAAAATAATCTTGGTGGTATTCCTCCGCCTCATAAAACACACCAGCCGGGACCACTTCGGTGACGATTGGCTTCGGCCACTGTTGTTCCGCTGTGAGACGCGCGATGGTCTCGCGCGCGAGCCGCTCCTGCTCGTCTGAATGGGTGTATATGCCGGAACGGTACTGTGTGCCAACGTCGTTACCCTGACGATTTAACGTGGTCGGGTCGTGGATAGAAAAAAATACACCGAGTACCTCGACAAACGAGATGACCGACGGGTCAAAGGTCACTTTCACCACCTCGGCATGGCCAGTATCCCCGCCACAGACCTGTCTGTAGGTGGGATTTACCACCCGACCGTTGCAGTATCCCGACACGACGTCAGTGACACCTTGCAGATCATCAAAAACCGCCTCGAGGCACCAGAAACAACCACCGCCGAGAGTGACAACTTGCAACGAATTTTTTATATCTATCACTTGGCATCTTTCTTCAAGGATTTCGGACTGAAGTGGATGTCACCATAGTAGGCGACCGCCAGTTCACCTGTATTGTCGGTGTCGGTCATGATGCCTAACGAGAGAATGCGGCCGGGTTTTTCGCCAAACGCACGTTCGAAGTCGCGCGCGATGTTGCGCTCGTAATCCAGCCATCGACCGATACGTGCCGCCCCCGACTCCACCACCATCATCTTGACGCGGGTGGTATGTACACTTTCGATGATCTCATCGACCGGAACTTTGTTTTCCCAGATGTACATGAGTGTGGCGTAAGGTAGTGCCTCACCGGTCAGCGCCTTTACACGCGCAGATAGTGCGCGATCTTCAATATCCAGTTTGTTGGCGTCGCCGTCAAAGGTAACAATCACCCGCACAGGAGAATCTTCGGCGTGACGCCGCGCATTGTCTGCGGAAGCGATCAAGGCTGGCACATTCCAGCGCCACTGAATCCACGGCATTGCCGCAGGATCTACATTCAAGCGTTTGCCAACAACGGAAGCCGATTGCTCAGCACGTGCTTCGATGACCGTAACACCCGTCGGATCGGCGACAAGTCGATAGACCGTATCACGCTTGAAACGGGAAAGTTGCTTGAGGCCCCAGCCGACGGGTAACGGCCCTTCTGCCTTGCCGGTTGAGAACGGCGTGACACTGGTACGCGGCGCATCCTGTCCCGCCGGTCGCGTCGCACAACCTGTCATGCCCGCGACAACGGCTATAGAAATAACAACGGCCAACGCGCGAAGACACGTTGGCCGCATGTTCATGCTGCCTGCCATCGAGTTACTTGGCGACTTATTTGGCAAAATTCGCCGCAACAAAGTCCCAGTTCACAATCGACCAAAACCCTTTCAAGTAGTTTGGGCGGCTATTGCGATAGTCGATGTAGTACGCATGCTCCCAGACGTCACAAGTCAGCAACGGGGTCATACCTTGTGTGAGAGGCGTGGCGGCGTTGCTGGTAGATTCCAGCGACAACGAACCATCGGCTTTTTTGCACAGCCACGCCCAACCCGAGCCGAAGGTAGCAGCGGCCTTGGCATCGAACTGCTTTTGGAATTCTTCAAACGAACCAAACTGTTTGTCGATCGCCGCAGCCAGCGCGCCGCTGGGCTTACCGCCGCCGCCCTCTGCAACTGGCTTGAAGCCAAGAAAATAGAAATCGTGGTTCCAGATTTGCGCGGCGTTATTGAAGATTGGGCCGGCGGGCGCTTTTTTGACAACATCTTCCAAGGTGAGGTTTTCAAACTCTGTGCCCTTGGCGAGATTGTTCAGGTTGGTCACGTAGGTCAAATGGTGTTTGCCATAGTGGAAATCGATCGTTTCGGCAGAAACATGGGGTGCCAGTGCGTCTCTAGCATAAGGGAGTGAAACTTGGGCGAATACAGTCATAGAAGCTCCAGATACAGGGGGACAAAGGAAGGTACTACGGCAACAAAGGCTCTATTTTGGCAGAGCCTGGGTACTTGCGCCTGCCTGTTAGACAGCAATGCGCTCAACAACACAAGAGCGGCGGGAAAATTGCTAGGAATCGAGGAACGAAAATGTTTGCTCCGCGCCGACGGGAACGCGAGCTTCTGTCCTATTACGTACGTACAGATTTCCCGCACGGAAAAGTGAGCGAAAGGCCGCCTGCCGGTCGTTATCGGCACGGCCTGGCAACAGATAGAGGGGATGCGGCGTGAGCCTTGCATCGGCTTGACCAAGCGCATTGGTGTGGTAGCTCGTTTGGCGATAGTAGGCGGGGTCTTCTACCATCGCCATACGATTCAATATCCGCTTCGGGCAATTCGCAGGGGCATTGCGCTGGGGCATGAGTAGAGTAGCGGCTGCAGGTAGCGCAAGGCAGACTTTCCGGGCATTGAATGCCGCACATAATCAGGACACGCAGCAAAAAACCCGCTTGCAAGCGGGTTTTTTGTTGGGCTCGGAGAGCGCTTAGTACTTGTACTGTAGCGGCGACTTCTCGGAGGCAAAGTATGCTGCCAGATCGCGAATGTCTTGCGGCGAGAGTGCGGCGCTAAAGCCAATCATCAGCGCGTTCTTACGCTTACCGGACTTGTATTGATTCAGCGCCGCAGCCAAGTAGTCAGCGTGTTGGCCAGCCAAGATCGGGTACTCCGGTAACACAGGTTTCGCGCCACCTTCGCCGTGACACGCCTTGCAGGTCTCCGCCTTTCTCTTACCTTCTTCGATGTTGCCCTTAGCGGCCGCCAGAGCAGGAGCACATGCCAGAACGAGTGCTAACAAAAGTTTGGACTTCATGCGTTATTTCCCCAATGCGCCGGATTGCGCGCCAGATTGTGCGTAATAGGCTGCGATATCAAGGATCTCTTTTTCGGTGAGGGACGACGCAAGTGCCTTCATGGTCGAGTTGTATCTCTCGCCGCTACGATAACTGCGGAGCGCTGCAACGATATAGGCTTCGTTCTGGTTGCCGATTTTGGGGACACTGTAAACCTCCGGAAAGGCAGTTTTGGTACCGGGTATGCCGTGGCAGCCCGAGCAAATGGCGACGGCCTTTTGGCGACCCGCAGCCGGATCACCTTTTGCAGCAGAGGCAGGCGTTTGTGCCTGCGCCTGCACGACGGCACTCGACACAAATACGCCTAGGGCCAAAATCAGCGTGGAGTTAAGTTTATTCATGAGTTCGACTGGACTGTCGCAAAGTTAAATCGAGAAACAAGAGCCTAAGGGGCCGACAAAAACACGATCACCAAGGCCAAAACATCGAAAATTATAGCATGCGGGTGCCGCGCTGGGACCCGCGCAACACGATCATTGCTGCAAAGCAAACGCGTTCCCCGCTCAGTTCACAGTCTTGACAGAGCGGCGCAAATTCGCCCACACTGCTTTACCTCCTGAGGCCTTTTGCAGGCCCTCAACCATGGCGTGGTGCGCGGCGATTTCGTCGGCGCTAGCGCGAAGCACTCGCAAATTGGCCGGCCTGACGAGTGCCGTGCCGATCAATTCTTTGGTAGGTGTGTTGTGACTCGCCCCCAATCCGATATCGAGACTGTCTTGCCCGCGGGTCAATGCGAGGTACACCTCGGCCAGCAGTTGGGTATCGATGCGCGCGCCGTGCAACATACGGGCACTTTTGTCGATTTCAAAGCGCTCACAAAGTGCATCGAGCGAATTCTTCTTACCGGGAAACTGCTCGCGAGCCATCTTCCAAGTATCGGTGATCACACGCGCCTTACCCGTGGTTACGTCCGGTCCATCGATCGGTGCACGCCCGGCCCGCTTGAGTTCCGCGTTCAAAAAACCGACATCAAAAGCCGCGTTGTGGATGACAATCTCACCACCATCGATATAGCGTAAAAAGTCGTCAACGATGTCGGCAAAACGCGGTTTGTCAGCGAGAAACTCTAGCGACAACCCGTGGATGTTTTGTGCTGCGGCGTCAATTTCGCGCTCGGGATTGAGATAGTAGTGGAAATTGTTTTCCGTAAAACGTCGACCGATCATCTCCACGCAGGCGATCTCGATAATGCGATGCCCCTGTGGTGCCTCCAATCCGGTCGTTTCAGTATCGAGAAAGATAAGTCGTGTCATGTGTTTTCCTAAAACCGCCGTCTTGATTAGCGGGCCGACCCACTTCGCGCTGCTTCTACAACACCACGATTCGCCAGCACGTCGGCGCGCTCGTTTCCCTCGTTTCCGGCGTGACCTTTGACCCAGCGAAACTCAATCTGGTGTTTCGCCACGAGTTCATCGAGTTCACGCCATAGGTCGCTATTCTTTACTGGCTTCTTGTCCGACGTCCGCCAGCCGTTGCGTTTCCAGCCATGAATCCACTCGGAGATACCCTTCTGCACATACGAGGAGTCGGTATACACGACGACCTCGCACTCGCGCGTCAGCAAACGCAACGCCTCGATCACGCCGCGTAACTCCATGCGGTTATTGGTGGTCGCAGTTTCGCCACCAAAAATTTCTTTCTCGACCGCGCCGAACCGCAGTAACGCCCCCCAACCGCCTACACCAGGGTTGCCTTTGCACGCACCATCGGCATAGATTACAACTTGGTGGGGTGAGTTTTGTACCACTACTTAATCACACGTAGATGGCCGCTAGCCCGGTTCGCCGCCGCAGCGTACTTGCGCTCCCGCTGTACCCGGTCACTCCATTTAGGCGCAATCAGCCGCATGCCTTGTACACGCTTCACTGCTTCGAGCATATAGATGCCACCGGCCACCCCCCACCAACGGTCGCCAATTTTGTCGAGAAAGCCGAGTCGCCGCTGCCATTTTTCGCTGGGAACCGGGGGAATGTAGCAGGCCAGACGACCGCCGGTGGGTTCGAAGCTGAGCAGTTGCAGCCAGTCCTTCATTCGCACCAACGACACAAACTGGCCGGACCACGGCGCGCCCGTCGAAGACCAACCGCGTCGTAGACCATACAAACTCCACGGATTGAACCCGACGATCAAGATACGCCCTTCGGGACGCATCACACGATCCACTTCGCGCAGGACTAGGTGTGGGTTGGCGTCGAACTCAAGCGTATGCGGTAGCAGGCACAGGTCGATTGAATGTTCGTCAAACGGCAACTCATGGAAATGTGCACGCACCGTTGCCGTTTTCTCACTCACCTCCGGCGTGACTCTGTGCAAATGCGTAATACGCGATTCACGCAGAAGATCAAATTCCGTGAGCCCCAACTGGACGGCGTGATAACCGAAGATGTCGGGAGTGGTTGCATCCAGCCATTCACGTTGTCGTTGCAACGTGTAAGCGCCTAACGGCGACCTGAGCCACTCAGCTAAACTGTAGGTTTGATGCGAGTTCATCAAAAAATTTTACCCCAACCCATTGAACTGAACGGCAATGCTCAACGTTTTTCCCGTCCCTGCCTTCAAGGACAACTATTTTTGGGTGATTGATGACGGCCGATTTGCGTTGGTGGTCGATCCCGGACAAGCCACACCCGTCATTGCCTATTTGGTGCAAAAGTCTCTAACGCTAGCCGCGATCCTCATCACCCATCACCATGCCGACCACATCGGCGGAATCGGCGGGCTGCTCGACTGGTGTGATGACCGCAATACCGTTGTCGATGTTGCTGTTTATGGTCCTGCCAACGAAAAAATTCCCTACTGCACGCACCCGCTAAGTGGAGGTGCCACGGTAAAAATTGCCTCCCCCGGGCTTTCCCTGGATGTGATTGATGTGCCTGGGCATACCGCTGGCCATATCGCCTACTACGCCGAGCGCGAAGGTTGGCTGTTCTGTGGCGATACCTTGTTCGCCGGCGGTTGCGGGCGGCTGTTCGAAGGTACCGCCGCACAGATGCGCGCCTCTCTCGGCAAACTCGCCGCCTTGCCGGCTGAGACAAACGTGTTTTGCGCCCACGAATACACTATCGCCAATCTACGATTTGCCTGCGCAGTTGAGCCGAATAATGCCGCGCTGCGCAGCCGAGTAGAACGCGATACGGCAACGCGAGAGCGCGGCGAACCAACGGTCCCATCTACCATCGCCCTTGAGCGCGCGACGAATCCCTTTCTGCGCTGGGACGAGGCAGAGGTCAAACTCGCCGCAGCGCGGGCGTCTTTCGGCACATTTGGCCCAAACGCACCGGCGGATCTTGTGTTTGCCACCATCCGCGAGTGGAAAGATAACTTCTAACAGGACTATTTATGCCGCTCAGCACCCGCGATATTCGCCTCGCCCAACCGGACGACATCGAGACCATCTTTCATCTGATCCAACAACTCGCTGTCTACGAAAAACTCGAACAAATGGTCAGTGGCAATCCGGCGATGCTGCACGATGCACTGTTTGGTAGCCGGCCATGCTGCGAATGTGTGTTGACCGCAGATATGGGCAAAACAGTCGGCTTCGCCCTCTACTTCACAACGTTCTCAACATTCTTGTGCAAAAGTGGCCTGTATCTGGAGGACCTGTTTGTCATCCCAGAAGCGCGCGGGCGCGGCCACGGTAAGGCACTACTGATTTACCTTGCGCAACTGGCACTGCAGCGCGGCTGTGGGCGTTTCGAGTGGCGCGTGCTCGACTGGAACAAACCGTCGATTGATTTTTATCGCTCGCTAGGCGCGTCAATCATGCCGGAGTGGCACTTGGTGAGGATGTCCGACAACGCAATTGCCAAGCTGGCGGCTGAAGCGATTTCGCTCCGGTGGGAGTCCTAGGCGCGGCTACAAGAACACCGAAGTAGATCACTGAACGACCCGCCAATGCGACGCGGAGTTTTCCCGGGCCAGTCGCGGGTTGCAACGTTATAATCACCGCATGCAGCGGCTATTCATTCAACTGGGTTGGTGTGCGGTGCTGGCCGGTATCTCGACCATAACTCTCGCGGGTGTGGAACGAGTAGAAACGCCAGCCAGCCCAGCCACCACCATTGCCGCTAGCGCTGAACCGCAGGCGGCGAAAATTGATATCAATCCCGCACCGGTTGAATCCGACCTTTGGCAACGTGTGCGTCGCGGCTTTGTGATGGATGAACTGGTATCGCCGCTGGTACAAAACCAAGAACTTTGGTACGCCAACAGGCCCGACTACATCAATCGCTTTGTTGAGCGTGGCGCGCGTTATATGCACCACATTGTAGAAGAAGTCGAAAAGCGCGGTTTGCCAACCGAAATCGTGCTACTGCCGATCATCGAGAGCGCCTTTAATCCGCAAGCTTACTCACGTGCCAATGCCTCCGGAATGTGGCAATTCATCCCCTCAACCGGCAAGAACTTCGGCCTCAAGCAGGATTTTCTGACTGACAACCGGCGAGACGTGTTGCTCTCTACCAATGCCGCACTCGAGTATCTGACAAAACTGTACGGCATGTTTAACTCGTGGGAGCTGGCATTTGCCGCCTACAACTGCGGCGAAGGCTGCGTTAGTCGCGCGATCGCCTACAACCAGCGCCGAGGCCTGCCGACGGATTTTGTGAATCTGCGCTTGCCCAATGAGACAAAAGCATACGTCCCCAAGTTGATTGCGGTGAAGAACATCATTCTCTCGCCCGCAAGTTATGGCATCGATTTACCCGCCGTAGAAAACCGGCCATTCTTCACGATGGTGCCGGCACCGGAAAAAATCGATATCAGCCTCGCCGCAAAACTAGCAGAGATGGAACCAGAAGCGTTTACGCAACTCAATCCCTCATTCAATCGCCCGGTGGCAGCCTCCGGCACAGGATATTTTTTGGTACCGATCGAACACGCCGACATCTTCCGTTTCAACCTCGATCTTTATAAATCGCTGAATGCCCCATTGGTGTCGTGGACAGCGGTATCGGCCAAACGCGGTGAGGCTGTGGATGCCGTGGCACGACGGCACGGCATGACGGCGGCGTACCTGCGGGCGACAAACGGCCCGTTTAAAGAACGCAAGGGCCGATTCACGGCACCTGCCAACTTCATGGCACCCAACCCCAAGGATGCAAGCGCGATCCTCGCCGCTTTTGAACAGAAGGTCGCCTTTAAACTTAAACTGTGTTAGGGCACGGCCACGGGCATCGACAGCGTTGATGGCCCCTTTATCACGGGGCCGACGAAAACGGACCCAATTCAGTTCGCTGGCCTAGGGCGCGTGACCAAAATCGAAATTCCGGAAACGACCGCCGTCGCGACGAGCGCAGCGTCAACCGCGCCTGCTGCTTCGCAGGAAGCCGCCACGACGTCCGTATCCGCAACCAGACTGGGCGTCATGACCGTCGCCGCAGCGGACGCGACAAACACTAGGCTCGACGAGGCACCATCGCCGACCTGGATTGCTTACCGCGTCGCAAGAGGTGATACCTTGTTCAGCATTGCTAAACGTGCTGGGATACCGCTTGTCGCCCTCAAGGCAGAAAACCAGCTGGTCGGCAACACGGTGAATCTTGGACAGAGCCTGCGGGTACCAAGCAGTGCCGAAAGCAATTTTGAGCCGCCTGAGGTCGTCGATCTCGACCAGGGCAAAGCCGGTGCCGCAAAAGTAACAGCCAGTTCAACGACACGCGCAAAGGCAACCGCCACCGTCATGTATACCGTTCGCAATGGCGATACTCTCTACGCCATCGCACGCAAATTTCAGACCAGCGTCGACGCTCTGCTAGCGCGGAATCGGTTAAAAGCTAATGCGGTATTGCGACCGGGGCTTCGGCTGACCGTGACTGGTTAGGG
>JBEILF010000078.1:0-11762 GCA_040379385.1 Burkholderiales bacterium
GACACTTTCTGTATTGCAACTCGATTCGCCAATTAGTTTGTCAACCAGCGGGAATTTTTCTTAAGGTAGCACCATGAGTGCCTAGCCTGAATATTTCATGGGTCGCCGGTTACTTAGTAGGACGTTGCCTCTGGGCGATTGGACGGCAATTTTGCGCCCTCCTGCCGAAGCATAGCCCGCCATGCTGTGGTCAGTCAGGCAAAAAACCGCTTGCCTGTTCACCTACTCGCCCACTTTCGAACACACCCGCATGAAATGTTCAGGCTAGCCTTCCACTCGCAGTTGCCAAACTTCGGCAGCCGTCAAAAGTGAGCAATCAAAAGCTAGCAATCTACTTCGCCGGCTTGACGAAACGAATCGTGAAGCGATCCGACTCACCGATTTCCAAATACTTTGCGCGGTCTTTTTCGCCTTCAGTCAACGTCGGCGGCAACGTCCAGACGCCTTTTGGATAGTCTTTGGTATCTTTCGCGTTATTGTTGACATCACTTTTGGCATCGAGCTTAAAGCCGGCGGCCAGTGCGCGCTTGATGGTGTATTCCTCGGTGACATAACCCGAATCGATCATCACCTTTAGCGTTGTCCCCGGCTTGGCGCGATGGTCAACCACACCCAATACCCCTCCCGGCTTCAACATGTCAAAGAAGGCGCGCATGTAGACATCCACCAGATCGGGATTGATCAGGTTGTGGATATTACGGAAGGTGAGAACGAAGTCGGCGCTGCCGGGTGCGACCCCCTCAACCGTAGGTACAAATCCAGCGTTTGGTGATGCGGTAATTTTTGCCAGCTTCGCTTTGTCGTAGAGCGCCGGTTTAGCGGCCATTCGCTCTTCATGCGACTTGATGCCACGTTCGGCGGTAGCCGGCCAAAGCGCAACGTAAGTGCCGCTTTCGCGAAGATAGGGGGCGAGCACCTCGGTATACCAGCCGCCACCGGGGAGGGCCTCAACTACAATAGAGTTTGGCTTGACACCAAAAAAATCCAGTGTCGCCTTCGGGTTACGGAACTTATCCCGCGCCTTGTTGGCGTCGGAACGATGTTCACCAGCGAGGGCTTTGTCCATCTTGGCGGAATCTGCAAACGCCTGTGTTGCATACAACGGTGCTGCCGCAACACAAGCCACGACAAACATGGTGCGAAGCGCGGAAGAAGCGAAGCGAGTAGATAAACGCATAGGGGTCTCGAAGTGGTTGGTTAAGACAGCCCGTAGTTTATCGACTCCCGGAAGACCGTGCCGCGCGCACCGGCGTCGTGCGCCAAAACTGCCGCTGGGCGCAGCATGAAATGTGCAAATCGTCAGGTTTCCGATCCAGCGCAGCCGATGGCTGCCCGCCACGGTCGACACCGAGAAGTGACAGTTAGTGCACCACCGAACGGACGATATTGACCGCATCCAAGTAGTTGGCGGTTGTCATTGCAACTCGGGCGCTGGTATCGTCCGGACATGACATTCTTCACAACGCTCGTCTCCAACAGCCAGATACACATCAAGCAAACTGGCCGGAAATGCCCGCCGATAGATCATATACTTAGTGCGCCATACGCGATACGCGACCGCAGCCTGACAAACGCCGCCAAAGATATGCGATCCTGACCGGGGGTCGCAGCCTACCGAATGTCAATCAAGACATTGGTTAACCAGCATCAAGGCGCAATCAGCCAGCGGACCCATACTACAATAGGGTTATTGTGTTTTGGCCGACTAGTTGAATCAGTCATTGTCGGAGGAGTTATGTTCAAGAAAATGCTGGCTCCCGCAGACCATTCATCCTTTTCCCAACCAATGACCAAAGAGAAGGTCACAGCCGCACGCGATGTGCATGCCGAAGCCGTCGGATTGGTCGCTACTCCCCTATATAAAATGCGTGCGATCAAAAACATCGCCTTTACCCCCGGCGCTATTTCCAAATGTGATTTCTCCGAAGCAGTTAAACGGAGTACCAGGAAATATCTCGATAATGTTAAGGTCATGGCCGATCTGCCTGGCGTACCGTTCGACGGGGTTTCGGTCACCAGCGATTCGCCGACGCGGACGGTGGCGGATGCCACCACTCAATTCGAGTGTGATGTGACTTTTAGCCGGTCGCCGCGCAGCACAAATTGGGCGATTCGGATTGCGTAACGTTGCCGCTACAAATTCCAGCAATCGGCGCACCCCAAAGGACGCCTGCGCGGCCATGGCGCAGCACTTGGTACGCGGGATTCGCCCGCTGTTTGCCATTGGCTTGCTGTCAATAGCGCAGGCGAATTGTCTTGCGGCGGTGCCGGATTTTGCCGAGCTGGAACGCGCTGGCGCGGTGATTGGCAAGATTCACATCAAGCCGCAGAATATCTTTGATCTTACTGACGAGACCGAAAACAGCGCGTTTTTTCGCTGGGTCAACCGGCTGCATATTCCAACCCTTGCTTCGGTGGTTGAACGTGCCTTGCTGTTCAAAAGCGGAGATCGCGTATCGCGTCAAAAAATTGACGAGACCGAACGCCTGCTGCGGTCGTCAAGCACGCGCTATGATGTCAACATCAAGCCAGTGGCTTACGACGATGGCGTAGTTGACATTGAGGTGACTACTCGCGATACATGGACTCTCAACGTAACGGGCAGCTTTTCGCGGTCTGGCGGCAACAACAAGACGAGCTTTGGCATTGTTGAACAAAACCTTTGGGGAACCGGCACCAGTGTCGGCTACACCCAAACTACCGACCTTGATCGAAGGGGTTATGAATTTAGTTTGTCGAATACCCAGCTATTCGACGGCTGGACCAACCTGAACTTTCTGCGTGGCCGCTTCGACGACGGGAAACGTACGTCAGTCGCAATAGATCGACCGTTTTATTCGCTCGACACCCGCTGGGCGGCGCGCGCTGAGTGGCACCAAACTGATCGGATTGACGCGATTTACAACGCTGGCAATATCGCCAGCGAGTATCGCCACCAAATACATTCTGCAGAACTGAGTGGCGGCTGGTCGCCGGGGCTGGTCAACGGTTGGACGCAACGATATTCAGCTGGTACGCTTGTTAATGACAACAGTTATCGCGCGGAGGCCGGGCGAGCGGCACCGCTGCCGTTACCGGCGGACAACAAACTACGGGCGGTGTTTTTGCGGATGAACCTAATTGAAGATGCGTTTATCAAGGTGAAAAACTACACTCGCATCGAACGCGCCGAGTACCTTGACCTCGGCTTCAACGCGCAACTGCAAGTCACCCTGCCGACATTGGCCATGGGGGCCACCCGTTCGCATGCTTTGTTTTCGGTGGCGGCAAACAACGGCTATCGATTTGACACCAACCGTGTGCTGCTCGCAGGCGCGCTCTTGGAGCGTCGAATCGCCACTACCGGCAAGCCGATGACACAGGCAGGTTTTTCGTTGAAGTACTACGCACCGCAAGCGGCGCGGTCACTCTTTTATGCGTCGGTTACAGCTGATCGGATCACGGGCGGCGGCATTGCAGATCAACTCATGATCGGCGGCCAGCTTGGCTTGCGCGGTTATCCGACGCGTTACCAGGCCGGCGAGCAGCGTGTGCTGATGTCGATTGAAAAGCGAGCGTTCACCGATTGGTACCCGTTACGGTTGTTGCGGGTTGGCGGCGCGGTGTTTTTTGACAGCGGGCGCGCGTGGGGTGGGCCGAACCAGAACAAGCTTAATGGTGGCTTACTATCCGATGTGGGCGTCGGCCTGCGGGTCGCGCTGGACCGCACGGCGTTTGCCAATATGTTGCACGTCGACCTCGCCGCTGCGTTGAACCGTGCGCCGGGCATCAAACCGCTACAGCTCTTGGTGAAAAGTGAGTTTTCATTCTGAAGCGACTGCCGATTGATGCAATCTCGTGACGCATTTTCGAAAAGTTGCGACAAATCTCTGATCCTACTTTTAGCGCAAAACTCGCCATTCCACGGGCATTTTCGAGCTTTTTTGCTTGGAGACGCCCATCAATCGGCGGGTTTTCGTTTTCGTCTTTGATCTCTTCGCTGGCTAGCCCGAATACTTCATGGGTCGCCGGTTGCTTAGAAGGACGTTGCCTGTGGGCGACTGGCAAACCAATTTGGCGCGTTTCTCGCTTGCTGTGGATGCGGGCTGCAGGTTTGCTCGCGGGCGATTGGACGGCAATGTTCCGCCTTGCCGCCGAAGCATAGCCCGCGATGCTCTGGTCGTCAGGCAAAAAATCGCTCGCCTGTTCACCTACTCGCCCAGTTTCGAACCCGCCCCGATGAAATGTTCCGGCTAGTGTTCTTGCAACCAAGCAAATATTCCCAGCCATTAATTGCATACAAAATCATTCCGGATACCCAACAACTTAACAGCGAGAACATAAATGACTACACCGTCGTACTTCCATACCATCCACGCTGCTCGGCCTCATTCAATCTAGCCTCCAAATAAGTCCACAAGGCGGGGCAACCTTCTTGAATCGGTGGGCCGATACGCGCCACCACTGTCGCGTGTGTGATGCCATTTTCTCGCCAACTCTGACCCTCATTCGCCAGATTTAGCAGCACTGGCATCGCGCGGTCGGCAGCGTGCGCAAAACGCGCCTCGGCGGTTTCACCATCCTCAAACTCCTGCCATAGCGAGATAAATTTGTCGCGGTGATGATCGGGCAATAGACCAAAGATGCGTTCGACCGCAGCGCGCTCAGCCAACTTTCGTTCGGCCTGTCCCTCAGTCACATAGACAATCGTGTCACCAGTATCAATCTCGCCAATGTCGTGCACCAGCAGCATGGCAATGACACGGTCAATGTTTACAGGCGTCTCTGCATGATGCGCAAGGGAAGCGGCAAACATCGCGATCTGCCAGCTGTGTTCTGCGGAGTTTTCATAACGGTCTTGGCGGAGCGGTCTTGTCTTGCGCGTGACCGCCTTCAACTTATCGAGCTCCAATACAAAATCTACAATTTGCTGCATAACAAAACCTTTCACAATCCGGCTCAACACCCGCTTGACAGGAACATTCTAGTCGGATGGTTGCCAAGCGCTAGCCTAAAAACTTCATGGGCGCGCCCGATGAAATATTCAGGCTTGGGGCAAAGCGTTCTTGTCGGCTAACCGCAAGAATAGAGCCGGTTTTCTGCGCCAATTCAACCCTTGCAAAACACCGCCTTTGCCGATAATCAGAGTTACCATCTCGGCAGGGGCCTCCCTTGAATCTACGAACACATCATCGCCACAAACAGCGGCGCACTTCCGTCGCGTTGCTCGAACAAGCTCAGCGTTATGCAGCAGCCGGGAAAATTCTCGAGGCCGAACAACACTTCGCGCGTGCCGTTGAGGCCGACCAACAGTCCGCGCAAGCCCTGACTGAGGCGGGCAACTTTCATTTCAAACAGCGGCAGCCTGAGCAGGCAATTAAGTATCTATCCCGGATTACCCTTATCGACCCTGCCAATGCCGTGGCGTGGCGCAATCTCGGTGTGGGTTATTCGTCCGCCGGTGACCACGAGCGGGCGGTTTCTGCATTCCAACACGCAACGCGTCTCAAGGTGGATTACGCCGTTGCCCACCACGCGCTCGCACTGTCATTGCTCGCACTGGGCCGGGTCTTGGAAGCGATCCCATCATTCCAAAAGACGATTAGCCTGAACCCCAAAGATCACGACGCTTTTTACAACTTCGCCAATGCGCTGGTCTCAATCGGCGAGCTGCAAGCGGCTGAGTCAGCCTTCCACGTTGCACTTTCGTTGAGCCCCGGATTCACCAGCGCGCACTGCAACCTCGGCAAGTTGTACTACAGTATTAACGAATGTGACATGGCAGTGCGTCATCTCTCGCAGGCGGTCGCGCTTTCGCCGGGGTCTGCGGTTGCCCACAAAAACCTCGGTGCAGCGCTACAACAGCAGGGCCGTTTACGCGAGGCGCTGGCGTGTTATCAAACCGCGTGTCGAATCCAGCCCGGCTTTGTCGAAGCGCTCGGCAACATCGGTTCGGTTCAACTAGCAATGGGTGATGTGGCTGCTGCCACGGCAAATTATCGGCAAGCGCTGCGGCTCCAGCCCAGTCACGCCACCGTGTGGAGCGACTATCTGTTTTGTCTGCAAAACGATCACAATATTTCAAACGAGGCGTTGTTTGCCGAACACCGCAAGTTTGCAGCCGCCATTGAGGCACCGTTGCGCGCCCGCTGGCCGCAGCACAGCAATCGCGCGGATCCCGCGCGCCGCTTGAAGATAGGTTATGTTTCGGGGGATTTGCGCCATCATGCGGTAGCCTTTTTCCTTGAACCCATTCTTCAATTTCACAGCCGCGAGGCATTCCAGCTGCATATATACAGCAACCATGCACAGGTCGACGAGGTGACCAAGCGTTTGGCAGGCTATGTTGACGCCTGGACAGCATGTCTTCACTTAAGCGACGAGCAGTTGGCTCGGCAGATTGCCGCCGATGGCATCGACATATTGGTCGACCTCTCCGGGCACACGGCCTATAACCGCCTGCCGGTGTTCGCGCGCAAACCTGCCCCCATCCAAGTGACCTACATTGGTTATGCTGGGACAACAGGGCTGGATGCGATGGACTATCGCATCACTGATCGGTGGTCGGATCCCGTCGGCATGACCGATCAGTGGCATTCGGAAACATTGATGCGAATACCGTGTGGCAACGCCGCTTTTCAAGTCGCTGCATGTGCGCCAAAGGTTGGCCAACTACCCGCGCTGAACGGAAATGGAATAACACTCGCGTGTTTAAACAATCCACGAAAGATTCGCCAGCCAGTCGTCGCGCTATGGTCGCGAATACTCACCAGACGTCCAGACGCACGATTGCTGTTGGGTAGCGTTTCGGACGATGCCGTTAAGACGAACTTGTTAGCCTGGTTTGCCGAAGGCGGTATTGATGCGGCACGCATTTCATTTCAGCCGTGGATGCCACTCAACGACTATCTGGCGCTTCATCAGCAAATTGATTTGGCGCTTGATCCATTTCCCTACAACGGTGGAACGACTAGTTATCACTCGCTTTCGATGGGCGTCCCCTTCGTCACACTTGCCGGGGACCGCACGGTATCTCGTTGTGGTGTCACGATTCTCGCAACCGTCGGGCTCGATGATTGGATTGCAGATAATGAAGAGGCCTATGTGCAGAAGGCATTGAGGGCAATGGAAGATCTTCCCGCACTCAATGTACTGCGCCAGAGCCTTCGCTTGCGCTTGCGTCCTGCTGATGACGGTCGATCCAAACGTGTTGCGACCGAACTTGAAGACGCATATCGGGCCATGTGGCAACGCTGGTGTGAATCGCAGGCGACGCAGTAAGTCGCACGACGCGTCGAAGCGAGCACCGACCAACCGCCACCCCTGCGGCCCGACAGCGCACAAACTGAACATCCGTAAACATGTCGCTGAGCGGTGAGTTCAGCAACTACCGGGCCCGCTAAATCGAATGGTCTGGCTTGCTGGAGACCGCCTGTTCGAGCCGGGTGATAGAGGCACCCCAACGAATACCGGTCTCGCGCGCAAGCTGCTGACATTGCGCACGTAATCCGTCGATATCCAACCTGATGGGCGAGCCAGCCGCAGCGAACGCAATCGCGTTTCCCTCGTCGTTGGCAGGCAGCGGCAACAGCCGTCCGGAAAACGCTTGCGAGAGGTTCTCTGTTTGTCTAGCGTAGCCCCGCGAGCGACCGAACAGATTCAGCGCCAGCAGACCCTGCTTGGATAGTCGCGCACGACAATCGCGATAAAACGCTTCGCTACCGAGACCGCCAAATCGCGCGTTGTGGTCGTAACCATCCACCACTATCAAATCAAAGCGTTTGCGCGAATCCGCCATCCACTCAATGCCGTCAGAAATTTCGATCCGGATACGGCTTTCATCTTGCGGTAGCTTGAACATTTGTGAGGCCACCATCGGCACCGCGTGATTAATTTCCACAATCGTCTGATGACAATTGGGGCGATGGCGGTACAGAAACTTGGTCACGGATGCGGCACCCAGTCCAATTTGCAGCACCGTCCTCGGCCAATCGTTATCAGGCCTCAGTGCTAATGCCAGCATCAACTCACGAGTGTACTCGAGCTCCAGCGACCACGGCCGCGCAATGCGCATAGCACCCTGTACCCATTCCGAGCCGAAATGGAGAAAGCGGACGCCAGCTTCGTCGGAGGTTTCAATACTATGTGAGGGAAGTTTAGGCATTCCCTGATTCTCCCACGCGCGCATGACCGTTGCCTTGCAAAATGCCGAGCTCGGCGGAAACAGTTCACAATTGACGGATGCCCGTCTGCGGCGTACCATTCCTCCTGCGCCGATTTGACGATCAGCTTGCGGGCGCGGCTCTGAGGCTTTGCCGAAGAGAACCAATAAATACGGCTAAAGCGGCTGTTTCGAATTGCCACAGAACTCGAAAGCCCGATAGCCGAAGCTGCCGGGCTTTTTTGTTTTTTAATCGAGTTTGTTTGGATATGTTCGCTAAACCGCAGTTTGCACATTTCGATACCCCGCTCGCCCTAGCGAGTGGCGCGGTGCTGCCAGCGTACGATCTGGCCTACGAGACTTACGGCCAACTCAACGAAACACGCGGCAATGCCATTCTAATTTGCCACGCATTAAACGCGTCGCACCACATCGCCGGCACTTACGAGAATGAGCCGGACAACCTCGGTTGGTGGGACAACATGGTCGGCCCCGGCAAACCGGTTGATACGGATCGTTTTTTTGTCATTGGCGTGAACAACCTCGGCTCTTGTTTTGGCTCCAGCGGCCCGACAACAATCAATCCCGCGACCGGCAAAAAGTGGGGTGCAGATTTTCCGTTGGTCACCGTCGAAGATTGGGTGGATTCCCACGCAAGATTGCTCGACTATCTCGGCATCTCAACACTCGCCGCCGTGATGGGTGGCTCGTTGGGCGGCATGCAGGCATTGGCTTGGGCAAGTCGTTATCCGGCTCGTGTGAAAAACGCACTGGTCATTGCTGCGGCACCAAACCTGTCTGCACAAAACATTGCGTTTAACGAAGTCGCGCGGCAAGCCATCATGAGTGACCCGGCTTTTCATGCGGGCGCGTTTGCTGAACACAACACCGTGCCAAAGGATGGATTGACGGTCGCGCGGATGATCGGCCACATCACTTACATCTCTGATGACCAAATGGAAGCCAAATTTGGCCGCGGACTGCGTGAGGGGCTGAAGTTTTCATTCGCGCCGGAGTTTCAGATCGAGTCGTACTTGCGCTATCAAGGAGAAAAATTCTCCGGCTACTACGACGCCAACACCTATTTACGCGTCACCAAAGCGCTTGATTACTTTGACCCAGCACGCGACTTTGATGGCGACCTTGCGCGCGCATTGGGTAGCGTCACTGCACGTGTGTTGGTGATTTCGTTCACCACCGACTGGCGGTTTTCGCCTGCCCGTTCGCGTGAGATCGTTAAAGCACTTCTGGATAGCGACAAGGACGTGACTTACGCCGAAATCGAAGCGCCGCATGGCCACGATGCCTTCTTGCTCGATAACCCGCAGTATTTGTCCGTCGTACGCCACTACCTCAACCACATCGAGGGGGCGGGGGCATGATTACTCGCGCAGACTTTGACATCATCACTTCATGGGTGCCACCCAAGTCGCGCGTTCTCGACCTGGGCTGCGGTGACGGCTCGCTGCTGCGCTATTTGGCGGATAGCAAACAAGTGCGCGGCTACGGCATCGAAAACGATGAGCCTTCACTGATCAAATGCATCGACAACCGCGTCAACGTCATCCAGACCAATCTGGAGTCCGGCATGAAAGAGATGGCCGACCACTCGTTTGATGTCGTCATCCTCTCACAGACACTGCAAGCCATCAAACATACCGAGGCGGTTGTGTCGGAAATGCTGCGCGTCGGACGCGGGGCAATCGTGACGTTTCCGAATTTCGGCTACTGGAAACATCGCCTGCAGATAGGCTTGGCGGGCAAGATGCCGGTGTCAGATGACCTACCGTACCAGTGGTACGACACACCTAACGTTCACCTCTTTACCATTCACGACTTTGAAGAGTTCTGTCGTCAGCGCGGTTATCGTATCAACAACCGTCGCGTACTTGCGGGGGATATCGAGGCGACGTTCCTGCCGAACCTTACCGGCACCTTGGCGCTTTACAAAATTTCTGCGGGATAGCCGCCAGTTATGTTTGTGGGTTCCCTGAATATCTTTGGGAATCAAGCGTGGGAATGTCTGCTTTGCGGTGGCGGGAACCTTCACTCTTGACCTGTAGCCGTTCTAGGATTTTCCCGAAAGCGGACGTGCCTTGCCGCCGCTGCGAACGATGAGTTGTGTCGTTATGGCCGCTCTTCAGCGCTTAGGGGTCTGATGCTGGTTTTCATTGCGCTACCCTCACCCTGTCATCCCGGCGCAGGCCGGGATCCAGTTAAGTCTTCGCCAACTCTGAGAGAACTTGGGCCCCGGCCTGCGCCGGGGAGACACTTGTTTATCAACCGTCTCCACCTCGAGCATCCGCCGGTATTGGCCGTTACTTCCAGCGTTCAATGGGGAACGGCCTGCGCGCCAAGTCGAACACCAAGTGCCGCGCAGACGCGACTAACGGTATCGAAACGCGGCTGTGCATTCGGGCGTAACGCCTTGTAGAGTGCTTCGCGAGTGAGGCCCGAGGCCTTGGCGATTTCACTCATGCCTCGCGCACGCGCAATGTCCCCCAGCGCGGCGGCCAGCATTGCGGGATCACCTTCTTCAATCATTGCGGTCAGATACTCTGCTACCGCCTCTTCGCTGTCGAGGTACTCCGCCGCATCAAATACGGGTAGATCTGTTGGTCGAATTTTCTTAGTCATCGTTAATCCTCGATTTGCGCCGCCAGTTTGACGGCTTTAGCAATATCCTTGGCCTGCGTGGACTTATCACCTCCACCCAGCATCACAATCAACAACCGACCGCGTTTGACGTAATACAAGCGCCAGCCTGAACCCTCGCATTTCATATACGCCCGATTCAACCGACTTTACGTCCCCCAAATTACCCAGCTGCGCTTTTCTCAATCGCGCAGCCAGACGTGCACGCGTCACTCCGTCGCGAAGACTTAAAAACCAAGCGTCAAATTCCTTCGTTCGCCGAACGGTAAACATTATTTTTGTAATCGACCGATTACAATAAATCAAGTAAGAGGGCCAAACCCGCTGAAATTGGAGCACGTCCGGGAAGGGCAGCTTGTGGCCGATTTCGATAGCACTACGCTGCGATCTTACGCAGAATTGCTGGATGCTTGGTGGCGACCTTCAGCAGCATTCTCGCCGCGCCCGTGGGCTCACGCCGACCTTGTTCCCAGTCCTGCAATGTTCGCGGCGAGACGCCAAGTAATTCGGCGAACTCAACTTGCGACAGTCCCATCTGATGACGGGCCACCGCTGCGGCCGGGAGTTCAACCTTGGTGACGCGCGATGCCTCGCCTCGGTGCATCTGGCGCACTGATTCCAGCAAATCTTTCTGGAAATTCTTCATGTCATTTGGCATTTTCTATCTCCTGTCTTAGCTGCGCAAAAAATGCTGCCGGTAAGTTATCAAACTTGGCTTTCGTATAGACAATCAGGAGCCAAAGCTTAGTCTCGGTCGGATTGAAGTAGATGACGCGGACACCGCCGCGCTTACCTTGGCCCGCACGTGACCATCGCACTTTCCGGCACCCGCCAGACCCTGGTATTAGCGCCCCTGCACTCGGGTTTAGCGCGATTCAAGTGATGAACTCAAGCCGCTCTTCCTCGCTCCAAATTTCGTCGGCGTAGCGCTTAAAGATTGCGGTCTCGGCAACGGTTCGCATTTGCA
>JBEILF010000079.1:0-11734 GCA_040379385.1 Burkholderiales bacterium
ACCTGTGGCACAAACGCCAGAGTCGTCAATATTGCAGCGACGGTTCCGACAATGTCGATCATTCTTTTAGCGAGAACGGTGTGAACTTGGTGTTGCGGTCGTAGTAGTCCTCACTCTCCGCTTTTTTGAGCGCCCGCACGATACGTAGTGTCAGTGGCAGAAACAGGATTTCAACAGCAACTTTGAGCCCCCACTGCGCGGCCATGACCTTTAGCAGCAAATCGTTACCCCAGATGCCATAGAACGCTACTGGGTAGAAGATGAGTGAATCGACGCCCTCGCCGCAAACGGTAGAGACTACAAATCGCCATCCCATTCGTTTACCGTTGTCGGCAAGTTTCATCTTTGCGAGGACAAAAGAATTCACAAACTCGCCGCAGAAATAGGCGATCAACGATGCCAGCACAATGCGCGGCGTTTGCCCGAAGATAAGTTCATAGGCGGCCTGATTGGGCCAACTTGGCGAAGGCGGTAGTGCCACCACAACTGTTGCCATCAGCGCGGCAAAACACATCGCGCCAAACCCCGCCCAGATGACTTTGCGCGCACGCGCATAGCCGTACACCTCGGTCAATATGTCGCCGAACACATACGACAGCGGAAAAAACAACACGCCCGCACCGAACGTAAATGCGCCGATCAACGGCAGATCCACTTGGGCTGCTTTGGCAGGCCCAATCAAATTCGAGCACAGGTAGACAGTAACGAATCCGACCATCACGAGATCGAAATACCGATAATTTCGCTGGGGGGCGTGCGTGCCGCTCGGGGGGGGTGCTTCCATCGTCTATCGTTCCTGGTTGATTACGTCTGGGCGGTAACTATTGTCCTAGACTGGCAGTATCGCGCTGACGACACAACTCATACATCGCAATCGCACCACATGAGGCCGCGTTAAGTGACTCCACCGTACCACGCATTGGAATGGTTACCCGCGCCGAGGCGGCGGCTAGCACTTCAGCCGATAACCCGGCACCTTCGTTACCCACGAGTATTGCACTCATCTTGCATAAATCGACATTCGCCAAAGGCTGCGCAGCGTTAGCGTTCGGCACCAACGCCAGCGTCTGCCCTTGGTACACCGAAACAAAATCAATCACCGATGCACCCTCTACGATGTTCAATAAAAAGTGAGCGCCCTGTGCCGCACGCAACACCTTTGGCGACCATGCAAACGCAGTTCCCGCACCCAACAATACATGCTGAATACCAAAGGCCGCTGCACAACGCAACATTGCGCCGACGTTGCCGGGGTCTTGTACGCCGTCCAGCACCAGTACCGCCGACGCATCGACCGGGATAGGGCTCGCGGTGGGTGTCGCCACGATCGCCATCACCCTTGCCGGTGACTCCAACTGTGAGGCTTCGGTTACCAGTACGTCAGCGGCTAACGTGACGGTAAGTTGAGACCGCAAGAGCTGCTCCTGAATTTGCCGAGCGTCCGGCGACGCTACGGCTGACTCAGCCACAATGACCAAATGTGGCCGTTGTCCGGTTCGCAAAAAGGCATCGACAAGGTGCGCACCATCAAGTACGGTCAGCCCGGTTTTTTTTCGCTCGCGTGACGAATGGACTAGCCCAGTTAACAACTTCGCCGTGGCGTTGTCGCGAGAGCGGATAACAACCGGTGTTGACGGCATGTTTTATCAAACTCTAGGAAAGACGGGCGTCTTCAGACATTTTTGCGTCAAGACGCGCATCAATTGGCGACTTTCCAAAACGCCTGCTGCGCCCCTGCCAACCGAACCGGCGCAAAACTCATCCGATGAATGGGACAGGGGCCATGTTGTCGCAACGCGAGCATGTGTGCCTTGGTGCCATAACCCTTGTGTTGCGCAAAACCGTACTCCGGATATTGCTCACTGAGTCTTACCATTTCACGATCTCGCGCATTCTTGGCAAGGATGGATGCGGCGGAAATTTCTTCGACATGCTGGTCACCATCGACCACCGCCGTTGCGGGAATGCAGATATCCGGGACGTGCAGGCCGTCAATAATGACTTCATCCGGCACCGCTGAAAGCGCCTCAACCGCGCGTTTCATCGCCAACAACGATGCTTGGAGAATATTGATTTGATCGATTTCCTCAACCGTTGCCCACGCGACGGCATAACTTATGGCATCACGAACAATGTGTTCTTCGAGTAAGAAACGCTTCTTTTCCGAGAGCATTTTCGAATCCGCCAAACCGGCTACTTTTCTCACGGGATTGAGGATCACCGCCGCCGCATACACCGCCCCCGCTAACGGCCCCCTTCCCGCCTCGTCGACACCGCAGCGCAGCGCAGCGCATGCCGTCACACTTGACCGCAACACGGCGCTACGCAGCAACACGGGTTGCCTCGGCAAACGCCGCGCCCTGCGCGGCGTGTTGCCCGACGGAATTGTTCCCGCCAACCAATGGGGTCAGCAACGGTCGCAGCGCCTCGACTACGCGGACGGAATTGCAAACCGCCAGCGTTTGGTGGATTTCACCGAACCGGGTACGCGCGCGATTGGCAAGGTCGCGGTGCCGGATCCAATTACCCATTGCTTGCGCGAGGTTGTCGGGTGTGGCGTCGTCTTGCAGCAACTCAGGCACCAGCCATTCGCCGGCCAGGATGTTGGGCAAGCCAACGTAGGGCAGATAGGCTTTACGTTTCATCATACGAAATGTGGTCGGTGCCATGCGATATGCAATCACATGCGGGCAGCGCAGCATCGCCGCCTCTAATGTCGCGGTTCCGCTGGCGACCAACGCGACATCGGCTGCAGCGAGTGCCAGATTGGCATGACCGAATAGGATTTGCAGCGGTAAGTCTTGCGCGCCCATCTTCCATTTCATCGCATCAAATTGCTCGCGCGTTTCACGCGTGGCGAGCGGCACGAGGAAAGTTGCGTCCGGGAACTGCTTTAGCAGAACACGCGCAGTGTCTATGAACAATGCTGCGTGATAGTCTAATTCTGTTTGGCGACTGCCGGGCAATAACGATACGACCAGTTGCGTCGGCTTCAAGCGAAGCTGCGTCCGCGCGGCATCACGTGGGTTCGTCTTTGGAAACTCATCAGCAAATGGATGGCCCACATAAGTCGAGGCGATCCCCGCCTTGTCGTAAATTGCCTGCTCAAACGGGAAGATGGTCAACATATGCTCGACCGCTGCCTTGATTTTGTGAATGCGCTCCCCGCGCCATGCCCAGATCGATGGACTCACATAGTGCACAGTTTTGATGCCCGCTCGCTTCAAGTCTCGTTCCAGTCCAAGATTGAAGTCGGGAGCGTCCACACCGATGAACAGCTGCACCTTTTCCCGTTGCAGGCGGGAACGTAACTGGCGACGCATGGCGAATATCTTGCGAAAGCGGCGCAACACCTCGACATATCCGCGTACCGACAACATCTCCATGTCGAACCAAGACTTAGCCCCGGCTGCCTGCATCTTGGGACCAGCGATACCGACAAATTCAAGCTGCGGAAACTCGGCTTTCAAGGCACGGATGAGTGATGCGGCAATCGCGTCGCCGGAGGGCTCACCTGCAACGATTCCAACCTTGATCAGTGGCTGTGCAACGCTCATCAGCGAACGATTCCGCGGGTGGATTCATTCAAGAAACTCGACAGCACCGCAACTTCTGGCGAAGGCTCAGCCAAAAGCGCCGCTTTTGCCTCGGCAAAGGTAAGGCCGCTACGGTAGAGCAGCTTGTAGGCGCGCTTGATATTGCTGATCTGATCCTGCGTATAGCCGCGCCGTTTGAGTCCCTCTGAATTGACGCCGGCAGCAGCCAGCGGATTGCCGCCACAGGTCACATACGGGGGAATATCCATCAGCACCACGCTGGAAACACCACACATGACATGCGCGCCGATTTTCACAAACTGATGAACGCCGGTGAACCCGCCAAGCGTCGCCCAATCCCCGACCCGCACGTGGCCCGCGAGTTGTGTGCAATTCGCAATCGTTGTGTGGTTGCCAACAATACAATCGTGGGCCACGTGTACATAGGCCATCAGCCAATTATCATTACCGACTGTGGTCACACCTTGATCTTGTACCGTCCCACGGTTCAACGAACAAAATTCGCGAATGGTATTCCCGTCGCCAATCACCAGGCGGGTCGGCTCGCCCTGATACTTCTTGTCTTGGTTGGCTTCACCAATCGAAACAAAATGGTAAATACGATTATCAGAACCAACCTTTGTGTGCCCCGTCACAACACAGTGATGGCCAATGCTGGTGTTGTCACCGATTTCAACATCACCATCAACAATCGTGTACGCACCGATCGATACGCCGGCACCGATTCTGGCACGTGAATCGACGATGGCGGTAGGGTGTATTTGCGACATACTCGCGCCGTTATTGGGGGTTTTGTGGAACGCTGCGCATGGTACAAAGCAGATCGGCTTCGCAGGCGAGTTGATCACCCACCAGCGCCCTTACCGCAAACTTATAGATGCCGCGCTTCTCGCCCGTTACTTGCGATTCAAGCATAAGCGTATCTCCAGGGGTGATTGGCCGCTTGAAGCGTGCACCATCAATGCCTGCAAAGTAATAGACGGTTTTGTCATCGGGCTTGATACCCATCAGTTTGAATGACAAGATCGCAGAAGCCTGCGCGAGCGCCTCAATGATCAGCACACCGGGCATCACATGGTAATAGGAAAAATGTCCGGGGAAGTGCGGCTCATTGACGCTGACATTCTTAAGCGCCCGAATTTTTTTGTGTTCAAGATCGAGCTCCAATACACGGTCGACCAGCAAGAATGGATAACGGTGCGGTAGATACGTCTTGATTTCTTCGACATCCATAACAGCCTGCAGGCTCATGACGCGTCTCCCTTGTGGTTCGTTTTTCGCGCAACATTTTTAACCTTATCGGCCAGTTCGTCGAGATGACGCAGCTGCGCCGCATTTTTCAGCCAGTCTCGATGGGCCATTAGCGGCAACCCCGAGCTGTACAAACCTGGCTTGCTGATTGACTTCGTCACGAACGCGTTTGCCGATAGCACTGCGTCGTCACAAATCGACAGATGTCCGGTGATCGACACAGCCCCGCCAATCATCACCCGTTTACCAATCAATGTACTGCCGGCGACTCCCGTGCAACCGGCGATGATGGTGTGGTCACCGATTACGCAGTTGTGGCCGATCTGGATTTGGTTGTCGAGCTTTATGTCGTCGCCAAGAACCGTATCCTCTATTGCGCCACGGTCGATGGTGGTGTTGGCACCGATCTCACAATCATTGCCGATCACGACACGCCCGGTCTGCGGAATTTTGACCCAAGCCCCGTTATCGTTGGCAAAGCCGAATCCGTCTGCGCCAATGACGACACCCGCGTGGATCATGGCCCGCTCGCCGATTTGACAATCCGAATACACCACCACCCGAGCCGTTAACTCGCTGGACGCGCCAATCCGAACGTTGTTACCAATGACTGTGCCCGGACCCAGTCTGACATGCTCACCGATGACGCTGTTGTCACCAATCGAGACAAATTCGGCAATCGACGCCGAGTCAGAAACAACGGCGCTGGCCGCAACCACGGCACTGGGATGAACGCCCGCCCGATGGGTATGGCGCGCAGCAAACAACTGGGCCACCCTGGCAAAGTAGGCATAAGGATTGTCTACTACGATGCGCGGTTTATCACTCGTGTCGCGCTCGCTCGGCGCAACAATGACCGCCGCAGCATTCGTCTCGGTCAAGGCGCTACGATACTTTGGGTTAGCAAGGAACGATATCTCGCCAGCGTCTGCTTTTTCGAGCGTACCGACACCCGTCAACGCTGCACTGACCTCCCCCACCGCTTCGCCGCCCAACTTTGAGATTAAGTCACGCAAATACATAACAGCATTTTCGCATGCCGGCAAACTTATCGCGAATCATACTGCGGCTCACCCTGCACTATGCAGGCTATGCAAAAAACAAAACCCGCCATTCGGCGGGCTTCTTGAAGCAAAAAACGCTGGAAATACCCGCCAATCGGGGGCTTTCAGGTTTACGCAAAATATCACTTATCGCCAAGCGCCTTGATCACACGATCAGTAAGATCGATACGCTGGCTGGCAAATACCGCCTCTTGGAGGATCAAGTCAAACTTTTCCTTTTCCGCGATTTCGCTGATGACCTTATTGGCGCGCTCTTGCAACGACACCAGTTCTTCGTTGCTGCGCAAGGTTTGATCTTCACGCAGCTCACGCTGCATACGCTTGAAATCGCGTTCCAACTGGGTGAGCTGACGCTCTTTTGCGCTCCGCTCCGCCTCTGGCAATGTCATCGCCTCGCGTTGCAGCGTCGCTTGCAAATCACGACCCTGCCTTTCCATTTTCTCAAGTTCCGTCTCTCGAATCGCAAACTCTTTTTTTAGTTTGGCTTGCGCGCGTTTTGCCGCACCCGACTCACGCAGTATTCGCTCGCGGTCAACAAATCCGATCTTAAACTCGGCAGCACTAGCCAGAGCCGAACTCATGATTGCGGACACAACAAACACAAGCGCAAAAATCTGCGTCGGCAAACAAACGCGGCGAGTTTCGGGAAACATAGCAAACATGGCAGGGCGACCTACACGGAGTCAGTGACAGACCAATTAAAACACTTTTCCGAGAAGGAACTGAAAGCGTTCAATCCTGTCGTTCGGTTTAACGCCAAAAGGCTTGGCCAGACTGAATTTCAGCGGGCCGACTGGTGAGAACCAACTGACTGCAAAACCCGTCGAGTAGCGAAGATCACCGAGCAACAGCTTTTGATCAGCACCCCAAACGTAGCCAAAATCACCGAACACGGATAGACGAACCGATTTTTCCGACTTCACTCCCGGCATGGGGAATAGCACTTCAACGTTTCCGACCAGACGTTTGTTACCGCCCGTGTATTCACCCGTATCAAAGTCCCGCGGGCCGATAGTGGCCGTTTGATAACCGCGAATAGAGTCGACACCACCCGCGTAAAAATTCTTGAAGAACGGTAATGGTTTCCCGCCATAACCGTTGGCGAGTCCAAGCTCAGCGTTCAGAGACAGGGTAAATGGCCCCCAAATTGGCCGCAGATACTGCGCTTTGGCTTGCGCACGGTAGTACTTCAGATCGCCGCCTGGCAATCCTGCCTCAAGCCCGAACTCGAGCAGATAACCGCGTTTCGGGAAGTAGATGCTGTCTCGGGTATCTCTGGAGTATCCAGTGGTGCCACGGATGGTATCGCTCTTCGCACCAAATTCATCGACATAGTCGAAATAACGCTGCGGACTAAAACTATCTAGCCCGATACGAGTACGTTCAAAACCTACACCAAAGTTCACAGAATCGTATTCGGTAACCGGCACACCAAAGCGTACGCCGATACCCGAGGCGCTTGAACGGAAATCACCCGTATTCAGGCTCGCGGTGTCAAGCTCGCGCTGATAAACGTCAAAACCGCGGGCGATACCGTCCGCAGTCCAGTAGGGATTGAGATACGAAACCTCATACGCCTGGCTAATCCGGCTGCTGTTGATACGGAACGAGAGTTGATTGCCCGTACCAAAAATATTGGCCTGTGACACTGACGCCGAGACCGTCAACCTATCTGGGCCGCTGCCGTAACCGACGCCAAACTGCAGGCTGCCAGTGTTGCGCTCTTTAACAGTGACGTTCAGGTCAACCTGATCATTGCTGCCGGGTACGGTCGGTGTGTCAACCGTTACTTCTTCGAAAAATCCGGTACGCTCGAGACGTTCCTTTGAGCGATTGATTTTGTCGACCGAATACCAGCCCGCCTCTAGCTGCCGTAACTCGCGACGCACGACGGCATCGCGGGTGCGACTGTTACCCTGGACGTTGATGCGGCGCACATAAACGCGCCGACCCGGATCAACAAACATGGTAAACGAAGCAGTTTTAGCCACCGGATCACGCTCCGGAACTGGATTGATGCTGGCGAAAGAGTAACCGTCATTTCCTAGCCGGTCGTTGATCGCTTTGACCGAATCCACAATTTTCTGGCGGGAGAAAGTTTCACCGGCCTTGAACAACAGAAGCGAACGCATTTCGGCTTCAGTAATCTTTAGCTCACCGGAAAACTTGATGTCAGAAATCTTGTAGACCTCACCCTCGTTGATCACGATGGTGATAAAAATCTTGTCTTTTTCAGGAGTGATAGAAACCTGCGTCGACTCAATATTGAAATCCAGATAGCCGCGATTGAGATAGTAAGAGCGTAGCTTCTCGAGGTCGCCGCTGAGCTTTTGCTTGGAGTACTGATCATCCTTTGTAAAGAACGTGAACCAGCCGGACGTTGTTTGCTCGAATTCTTTCAGCAGAGTCGACTCAGAAACCGCCTTCGCACCGATGATATTGATGTCGACGATCTTTGACGGGTCGCCCTCGTCAATGGTGAAGGTGAGCGAGACACGATTGCGCTCCAACGGATTAACGGTGGTTGTCACTTTTGACGAGTAAAAGCCGCGGCTCGTGTATTGGCGCTTGATCTCTTTCTCGGCGCGGTCAAGCAACGAGCGGTCAAAAATCTTGGCTTCGGAAATACCGGCGGTTTTAAGACCATCCTTCAAATTGTCCTTCGAAAACTCCTTCGCCCCGGTGATTTCAATGGCCGCAATGGCCGGACGCTCGACCACGAAGACCACCAGCACGTCGTTTTCGACCTCAAGCCGGACGTCCGTATAGAAACCGGTGGCATACAAAGCCTTGATCGACTTTGCCGCCTTATCGTCGTCCATCCGTTCGCCGACCTTGATCGGCAGATAGCTAAACACCGTACCTGCCTCGGTGCGCTGCACGCCTTCAACGCGAATATCACGCACGACAAAAGGCTCAATGGCCAGCGCGGCGAACGACACCAAGCTGCCAAACAGCGCGATCAACAAGCGTGAAACAGAGGGGGGACGAACAATAGTGGCAGCGTGGCAAGAAGATCGAGGCATTAAAAAGTCAACCAGAAACAAGGCGATAAATGTCGTTATAGAAGGCAAAAGCCGAAAGCCCAATCAGCAGCGCAAAGCCGACGCGCTGGCCAATTTCCATGGCTTGTTCCGAGAGCGGACTGCCCTTGATTAGCTCCGCGATATGATACAGCAACTGACCCCCATCCAAGACGGGGATGGGAAGCAGATTGAGCACCCCGATACTGACGCTGATGAGCGCTAAAAACGAAACAAACTGCAACCAGCCAAGCTTTGCCGACTGGCCCGCATAGTCGGCAATTGTGATCGGTCCGGAAAGGTTTTTCCATGAAACCTCGCCGGTGATCATGCGCCCAAGCATCGTTAGGCTAAAGATAGACATATCCCACACATTTCCGACCGCTTTGGGAACGGATTCGACAGGGCCGTAACGCACAATGGTCACTAGCGCCTCATTGGCGGCCCGATCAATTTTTGGGGCAATGCCGATGCGGCCAATCGAGCGGTTGCCGTCCATTACCGGTTTCGGTATGACTTCCGCATCAAAGGTTTCCCCGCCACTCTCGACGATGAGCTTGAGTGCTTTTCCCGGGCTGGCGGAGACAACGCCCACCAATTGCGTCCAATCAGAAATTGGCGTCCCGGCTGCCGCGACGATCCGGTCGCCCGGTTTTAGTCCCGCCTGTGCGGCGGGTCCATCCGGCACTACGCTCTCCACAATGGGAGCGATCGGCGGACGGTAGGGGCGAATCCCAAGCTTGGCCGCAAAATCGCGATCAAGGTCGGCTTTTTCGAGGCTGGCCATCGACACTTCGCGCTTGCCCATGCGTCCGTCACGTGTTTGCACCTCGATCACTGTGGTCGCGCGCACCGCCGCGCGATCAAGCAACAGCAAACGCACCTCGCCCCACGTCTTGACGTGTTTGCCATCAATGGCCGTCACTTTGTCGTATGCGAGAAATCCGGCGGCTGCCGCCGGGCTGCCGACCGGGGGAGCGGCGACAAATGGTAATGCCCCGGGCGCGCCGACGACGAACACCATCCAATATAGAAGCGCGGCAAGCACAAAATTGGCCGCCGGACCCGCAGCAATTATGATCATGCGCTGCCAGACCGGTTTGTTGTTGAACGCGCGGCCACGATCAAGCTCATCCACCATGTCGTCGCGCTCGTCTGCCATTTTGACGAAGCCCCCAAGCGGCAAAGCCGCCACAACCCATTCGGTCTGGTCAGCGCCGAACTTGCGTATCCATAATGGGCGACCAAAGCCAATTGAGAAACGAATAATCTTCACGCCACACAAACGTGCGGCCCAATAGTGTCCAAGCTCGTGGATGGTCACCAAGATGCCTATCGCGACAAGGAACGCGACGATACTTTTCAGGATTTCCACGTAGCCAAGGCCCTATCTCTATCGATCAAATAAACCACTAAACCTTACTTCCCTGCATTCTACAAAACCACCCGTTTTGGCAACCAGCCTGAACCTTTCTCGGGGATTGTTCGAAAGCGCGGCAGTGGGCAAAAACTTTTTCGCCTGACCGAGCACAGCACCGCTGGCCACGCTACGGAAGTCAGGCGCGTAATTGTCAAATACACCAACTTCTACTTGCCCGAGAGCGAGCGTACAGCCCGCATCCACGGCGAATGAGCAACGATCCAATTTGCTTTGCCAATCGCTCAGGGGCAAAGTTCTTCGCAGCAGCGAGCGACCCATGAACTATTCGGGCTAGACACGCGCGGCCCGTGTTGCCAGCATGTCTCTGGCCGCGGTACGCGCAAGTTGATCCGCCGCAAGGATGCCCTCAAGCGAGGTGGCATCGTCGACCGATATCTTCG
The DNA here is from genome assembly GCA_040379385.1 of Burkholderiales bacterium. Classification (GTDB taxonomy): domain Bacteria; phylum Pseudomonadota; class Gammaproteobacteria; order Burkholderiales; family Usitatibacteraceae; genus UKL13-2. The sequence goes on from JBEILF010000079.1 coordinate 10,717, forward strand.
ACAACACGTCCTCAATGAGTTGCGGAATATCGATGAAGCGCAGGCGATTGGCGAGAAACGCTTCGACAGCGACTTCATTGGCCGCGTTCAGTACCGCTGGCGCTGTGCCTCCACGCCGCATCGCTTCATAGGCAAGTCCCACGCAGGGGAATCGCGCTAAATCAAGCGTTTCGAAATCCAGCCGCCCCACTTTTGCCAAATCGAGTGCACCAACCCCGGCGGCAATTCGATCAGGAAATCCAAGTCCATACGCAATCGGTGTCCGCATATCGGGATTGCCAAGCTGCGCGATCACCGAGCCATCGCGATAGGTGACCATGGAATGGACAACACTCTGCGGATGGATGACTACATCAATCACGTCGGGTTCGGCATCAAACAACCAGCGCGCCTCGATGACTTCCAGCCCCTTGTTCATCATCGTGGCTGAGTCGACCGAAATCTTTCGCCCCATTACCCAATTTGGGTGCGCGCAGGCTTCGTCCGGCGTCACCTCGGCAAGTGAATCTATCGGGCGCGTTCGGAACGGGCCGCCAGAGGCGGTAAGAACAACTTTTTCCACTCCAACGGTGGCAAGCCCATGAGCGTAGTTTCTTGGCAGCGACTGAAAAACAGCATTGTGTTCACTATCGATGGGCAATAGTGTTGCGCCCGAGCTTGCAATCGCGTTCATAAAGAGCCTGCCCGCCATGACCAACGCCTCTTTATTGGCGAGCAGCACGCGCTTACCAGCGTACGCGGCCGCGAGCGAAGACTTGAGCCCTGCTGCACCTACAATGGCCGCCATAACAACATCGACTTCGGCATGCGCCGCGACGAATTCGAGCCCCTCGCGCCCGGCCAGCACTTCGGTCGATGGACTACGCAACCTCAACGTAGCGCGCAACTGGGTAGCGGCATCGTTGTCGGTCATAACCGCAAATCTCGGCGTGAAGCGCTCGCACAATGCGGCCAGCTCGCCCGCCTTCGTTGCACCCGAGAGTGCAAATACACAAAAACGGTCTGGGTGCCGGGCAAT
>JBEILF010000080.1:0-11457 GCA_040379385.1 Burkholderiales bacterium
CATCGCGGGCTATGCTTCGGCAGCAAGGCGGAACATTGCCGTGCAATCGCCCGCGAGCGAACCTGCAGCCCGCATCTGCAGCAAAACAGAAACGAGCCAAATTGGTTTGCCAATCGCCCACAGGCAACGTCCTTGTAAGCAACCGGCGACCCATGAAATACTCAGGCTAGGCTCGTCTCGATTCGGCAACAATGGCAACAAGTCTTACGCCACCGAATCGCCAACCGGTTTCTTCACCCCGATATGTTGGTTCGACGTCACGCCCATCGAAACATAGATGCTGGTGAGGCCATCCACACCCACATCTGCCGGTGTCACCCAATCCTGCGGCACGTAGATCAATCCCCCACCGACTGGCACCGGCGCGGTCGGCACGATGACCGCGTAGTAAGGTTTTCCCGCCACGAGTACTGGTTCACGTGTCGAAAGCAGCCCCAACACCGCCACACTGTCACCGCCGCCGAAGTGCAGCCACACCGGGCTCATGGAATTGAGTTTTTCTTGGTCACGCTGCGCGAACAAATCAACCAGCGACTTCACCACGTCGTAGATGTTGCGCACCACCGGGATGCGCTGCACGATGGTAGTGAGTAAATTGGCGAGGAACTTTGCAAAGCCGAACCGCACCAACAGCCCAAGCAGGAAGATTGCGACTATCACCACGGCAAGACCGATTAGGTAGGCTACCCACTCGGAAGCCATGCCGAAGCCGAACACCTGCATCAAGTCACCAAACCAACTGCCAGGTCCCAAGTAGGCGTAGAGAAATCGCACTGCCCAAACAACAATCAAGACGGTGGCGACAATCGGTAACGCGGCAAGAGTGCCGGTGACGAAGGTGCTGACAATTTGTTGGCGGGAGGTTTTCATGGATGAGGTTCGTTTAGGTCACGCAAATAGGAAACACAGATTTCAAGACGATCGGGTCTTACATCGTTTAACCAGAAAGCGACTTCCTAGAGTTTGATCACCGCAGGAACGGTTTGCGCGATGCCCATCGCGGGGCGCGCAGCACGTTTTGCGAGACTGGCATCCAGCGTAACAAAGTCATCCCAGCCTACGCTCAGCGCATGGTGTAGTGCGTCAGCAAAGTCCCAGCCTCTTGCCGATTTTTCAGCGGCGGCCAGAACGGCGGTTCGCTCGCCCAACACAACATTCGGCAAAGCCGCAATGCCCATGATGGCCTGCGCGACGACTTTCGGCTGGAAGGCATAACGCGACCGCAACACCCACTCAAGTTCCAGCACGACAGTGACGGGAACATAAGTCTTGTGCTCGTTTAGCAGACCTTCCGCACGCGCCGACTGTGCAGGATCGTCTTGCACCAACGCGCGTACCAACACATTGGTATCGATTGCGCGCATCGTCAAACCTTGTAATCCGTGACTCGCATTTCGCTAATGGCGACGGTTGGCCCGTCGTATTTAAGCAGTCGTTGAATCTGCTTAAGGCTGACCGTCTTTTTCTCGGCGGCAGGGGTGATTAGCGCCTTCTTGCCGTCGACTTTGACGTCAACACGCATGCCGGGCTTCAACCCTAAGGCAGTCCGAACGGCTTTGGGCAATACAATTTGTCCCTTCGTTGAAATTAGCACGGCACTCATAATCGGCTCTCCCAGAAAGTTTTACTTAGTGGGTATTGTAGGCGCTGTTAGGAGCGGCATCAAGTGGTTTCCAGTCTCACACTTACCCTTGGCGTCACGGCAAATCAGCATTTGGCGATCACCTAGAACCGATCAACCGCAAAGTCGGAAGGCGATTCGATCTTGTCATGTCCTCGGACCGCTGCAGCAATCATCCGCGCCGTCACCCCCGCCAACGTCACACCTAAATGTTGATGGCCAAACGCGAAGTAAATTTCCCTTCCGTCAGGCGCGCGACCCAGAACGGGTAGGTGATCAGGCAGGGAGGGGCGGAAACCCATCCACGTTGTTGCGGTCGAGGCGTCAGCCGATGGCAGCAGCGCATGCATGTGTTTACGCAATAACCCAAAGTGCCGCACGTCCGGTGGTAAATCAAGGCCGCCAAACTCCACCGTGCCAATCATGCGTAATCCGCATGACATTGGCGTCATGATGACTTTGCGTTCATACGAGGCGATGGGAATGTTGAATGCAGGTTTGGTCTGTGGCAGGGCGATGTGATGGCCGCGCTCGGTGTCGAGCGGAACTTTGTACCCAAGCTGCGCGGCGAGTGGGTAAATCTGCTCGGTGGCGATATGGCCGGCGTTGCCAAAGGATGCGCCATGTCTTGGTTCATCGCGATCAACCAGCGCAACCTTCAGGCCATCATGCTGCAACCGCAGCGCACAAGCAAGCCCGATGATGGCCGCGCCGATAACAGTGATGCCGGCTGACGTTGGGCTAGAACTTGAGGTCAAGCCGAAAATTGTGGCATGGTTGAAATTGCATGTTTGATGATGCGTTCAGCTTCCGCTAATTCATCGCCCACCAGCACCATCCGTGGCGCACGTACCGCCGCGCTGCCCATGCCGACTTGTTCCTGCACCAGCTTAATGAGCTGCACAAACTTTGGCACGGTGTCGAGCTTTAGCAGCGGCAGGAACCAGTGATATAGCGGCTCCAACTCTTTCCACTTGCCCGCGAGCGCCATCTCGAACAACACCACCGATTCACGCGGCAAGGCATTGACTAAACCGGCCACCCAGCCCGTTGCGCCTGCCGCGATACCTTCAACGATGATGTCGTCCACACCGACCAAGATGTGCAGGCGCGAGCCGATGAGTGATTTGATCGCAGCGATGCGGCGGATGTCTGCGCTTGATTCTTTGATTGCCACTAGGTTTGAATACTCGGCCGCAAGCTCGGCGACTTGCGGCGGAAGAAAGTCCGTCTTGTAAGCGATTGGATTGTTGTACAGCATACAAGGTAGATCGGTGGCGGCGATCACCTGTGACACGTGGTACTTCATTTCGCGCCAATCGCTGGTGTACACGTATGGCGGCAGCACCATCAAGCCGCCGCAGCCAACCTGTTTTGCCATTTTGGCGAAGGCAACTGCCTCGCTGGTCGCAAGTGCCGCGACGCCGGAAACCACCGCCGCGCCTGCTTTTCCTGAGGCGTTCACCGCTTTCACCACCGTCTGCAAGATGGCTTTCTTTTCATCAAACGTGAGTGTTGCGGTTTCTCCCAATGAACCCAGCGGCACGATTCCTGTACTGCCAGCTTCCATCATCAAGCCGACGTGTTTGGCGAGGAAGGCGTGGTCGACGCAACCGTCAGCGAGAAATGGGGTGGTAATCGCCGGGAGTACGCCGTTCCAGAATGGTTTGCTCATCGATGACTTTCCATGCGTGAAGGTGTGAGATGTGCTGGCAGTGCCGCAAGGTTAGCGGATGCCAAATTTGAATGGGTCGTCAGCATCAACCAGTAGCGATCCCTCGCCACAAATGTAGGCGCGACCGCTGATGATGGGAACAATGCCGTTGGCAGCGCGACGGTAGCTTGCCTCAAAACAGCTACCGACGATGCTCTCTTGACGCCACCGTTGGCCTTCGAGCAATTTGCCGTCATCGGCTAAACACGCAACCTTGGCGCTGGTGCCGGTGCCACATGGCGAGCGGTCGTATTCGCTACCTGGGCAGAGCACGAAGTTGCGACTGTCGAAATTCGCTAAAGACGGTGTACCAAATAACTCGATATGGTCGATGACGGCACCGTCCTTGCCCGTGATGCCTTGCTTGCCGAGCGCATCACGAATGGCACGAGCGAAATTGAGAAGCTCGGGGATATGTGAGCGACCAAACGGGCGATCATTCGCGTCAACCAAAAAAAACCAATTGCCACCCCAAGCGATATCGCCGACCACCTCGCCATAACCTTCCACATTGACCGTCACCGTCTTTTGGTGGCGGTATGAGGGAACGTTTTCAATTGTCACCATGCCGTCATCGATAAGCGTGCAGGTGACGCTGCCGACCGGCGTGTCCAATCGATGCTCGCCGGGCTGGATTCGCCGCAGATAGCGCAGGGTGGCGATTACGCCGATGGTGCCGTGGCCGCACATGCCAAGATAGCCGACATTGTTAAAGAAAATCACCGCTGCGACCGAGCCCGCCTCGACGGGCGGAAGCAGCAGCGCGCCGACGGTGATCTCCGAAGCACGGGGTTCGGTGCACACCGCTGCCCGATAGTGATCGTGTTGCGTGCGTAATACCGTGAGTTTTTCAGCCAGGGTTGGCTGCGGTAGATCGGGGAATCCATCTAGGACCACGCGCGTGGGCTCGCCGCCGGTATGCGAATCGATGATGGGTATTTTTTTCATCCCCCGATTTTGCAGGGATTCTGGTGTTTCGGGGAAAAGCAGTATCGATGTTGGACGCGCTACAAATCGTGCGCGGGGTGGTGCAAACAGACCAAGAGCGGGCGTCGTCTTCTCCCATCGTCACTTACGTCGCAGTTTTTGAATCGTGAACACGACTGATAAACAAACCGCGCCAGCAATTACCCCAAATACGCCATCCAGAATTGTCGGGATCACCGCATCGAGAAACAATCCGATGTAGGGAACACCGCCCGACACCAAGCCCACAGTACCAAACAGGTGTTGGAGTGCCGGCCAACCATGCACCAAGATGCTGCCGCCTACCAAGAACATTGCAGCAGTACCGGCAACGGAGAGCAGCTTCATCAGCCAAGGGGCCGTCTGCAGAATCCGCTGTCCGAGCCAGCGAACAAATGCATCGAAACGTGCGGAACCTGCGCGTTTCATCATGTGCAGTCCAGCGTCGTCGAGCTTGACGATGCCCGCGACTAGTCCATAAACACCGATTGTCATGGCGATTGCCACCACCATTAGCACTGTTACCTTTTGCAGGAAGGGTGCGCTGGCGGCTGTGCCTAGCGTGATGACGATGATTTCGGCCGACAAGATGAAATCAGTGCGAATGGCACCTTTGACTTTTTCTTTTTCCAACGCGAGCAGATCAGCCTCTGGATTCACAAGAGCCGCAGTTAATGCCCGCCGATGGATGTCCATTTCGTCGACTGGATGTAAAAACTTATGAGCGAGTTTCTCGACTCCTTCGTAGCAAAGAAACGCGCCACCTAGCATAAGCAGCGGGGTAATCGCCCAAGGCGCGACGAGACTGATGGCAAGCGCGGTCGGAACCAAGATCGCCTTGTTCCACATCGAGCCTTTGGCTACCGCCCACACCACAGGCAACTCTCGTTCGGCCCTCACTCCCGCCACCTGTTGGGCATTTAGCGCTAGGTCGTCACCGAGGACACCTGCGGTCTTCTTTGCGGCAACCTTGGTGAGCACGGCGACATCATCGAGGATGGCGGCGATATCGTCGATGAGTAACAGAAGGCTGGATCCGGCCATGTGCGTGCGACTCTCAAAGATGTTGCGGGGAAGCCGTAGAGGGTTATCTATGCGGCAGGGGAATTGTATGTGAAGGACGCGACCGCATACAATTTGTCTCACTTGCCAGCCGCTCACTCGTATGCAAATTGCTGAGCCCACGTCTTTTCGGCTAAACTACGTCCATTCAGGCGCATAGCTCAGCTGGTTAGAGCACCACCTTGACATGGTGGGGGTCGTTGGTTCGAGTCCAATTGCGCCTACCAATTTAGATGACGAGACAAAAATGGTTATGACACCGCTGACTACGCTAGAAAGGTTGATTCGCTAGCCGCGCGGCATCGTGTTGTGTTGTTCATTTCTAAAAAGCGCGGTGCCAGCCGCGCTTTTTTTTTACTTGGTTTCTTCGAGGTCCTCATGGTTTCAATCACGCTCCCTGATAAATCCGTCCGACAATTTGATGCGCCTGTCACTGTTGCCGACGTCGCCGCAAGTATTGGCGCGGGACTCGCGAAAGCGGCGCTTGCCGGCAAAGTCGACGGGAAAGTGGTCGATACAAGCTACTTGATTGATCGCGACATGTCGCTTGCCATTGTGACCGACAAAGATGCAGACGGGCTCGAAGTCATCCGTCACTCGACCGCGCATTTGCTGGCCTACGCGGTCAAAGAGCTTTTCCCCGAAGCGCAGGTGACCATCGGCCCGGTGATCGACAACGGCTTCTATTATGATTTTTCGTACAAGCGGCCGTTTACGCCTGAAGACCTCGCCGCCATCGAAAAGAAGATGAGTGAGCTCGCGAAAAAAGACGAAAAGGTCACGCGCCGGGTTTTGCCGCGCGACCAAGCGGTAGCCTACTTCAAAGAGATCGGCGAAGCCTATAAGGCGGAGATTATCGAATCGATTCCGGCTGATCAGGATGTTTCGCTCTATACCGAGGGTAATTTCACCGACCTGTGTCGTGGTCCGCACGTGCCGTCCACAGGCAGGTTGAAGGTCTTCAAGATCATGAAGGTCGCCGGGGCATATTGGCGCGGCGATTCCAAGAACGAGATGCTCCAGCGCATTTACGGTACGGCATGGGCGAAGAAAGAGGACCAAGAGCAGTACCTGCACATGCTTGAGGAGGCCGAGAAACGCGATCACCGCAAGCTCGGCAAGTTACTTGACCTGTTTCATATGCAGGAAGAGGCACCGGGCATGGTGTTTTGGCACCCGAAAGGCTGGACAATCTGGCAGCAAGTTGAGCAGTACATGCGCCGCGTCTATCAAAACAACGGCTACCAAGAAATTCGCTGCCCGCAGATTTTGAACCGCTCGTTGTGGGAGCGTACCGGTCACTGGGATAACTACCAGGACAACATGTTCACCACCGAGTCGGAAAAGTACGACTACGGCATCAAGCCGATGAATTGCCCCGGCCACGTGCTGGTGTTCAACTCTGACTTGCGTTCCTATCGCGACCTGCCGTTGCGTTATGGCGAGTTCGGCTCGTGCCACCGCAATGAGCCGTCGGGTGCGCTACACGGCATCATGCGTGTCCGTGGCTTTGTGCAGGATGATGGTCATATTTTCTGTACTGATGACCAAATCCAACAGGAATGTACCAACTTCAATCGGCTGGCACTTTCTGTCTATAAAGATTTTGGATTCAAGGACATAGCAATCAAAATCGCGCTCCGCCCGGAAAAACGGGTGGGTTCCGACGAAACCTGGGACCGCGCCGAAAATGCGCTGCGTAACGCCCTCACGTCCTGCGGTGTGACATGGGAAGAATTGCCGGGCGAGGGTGCCTTTTACGGCCCGAAAATCGAATATCACCTCAAGGATTCGATCGGCCGCTCCTGGCAGTGCGGCACCATGCAGGTTGACTACAACACTGCCGCTCGCTTGGGCGGGGAATATGTCGACGCCCATAGCAACCGTGTCGCCCCAGTCATGCTACACCGTGCGATTGTGGGATCGCTCGAGCGCTTCATCGGGATCCTGATCGAAAACCACGCCGGTGCTTTGCCACTGTGGTTGGCGCCGGTTCAGGCGGTCGCCATGAACGTCACCGAACACCAAGGCGCGTATGTTTCTGAGGTCGTCGACGCCCTAAAAGTGGCCGGAATCCGGGTCCATGCCGATTTGCGGAATGAGAAAATTTCCTATAAAATACGGGAACATAGCTTGCAAAAAGTTCCCTATCAGCTGATTTTGGGCGATAAAGAAATGCAGGCTAGAACCGTGACTGCACGGCTCCGAGATGGCAAAGGCGGTGGTGAAAATCTCCCCCCGATGTCTTTGGAAGAATTCGTTTCCCGCTTAAAGGACGAAGTGTCGGCCAAGCAATAGTCGGCAGTGACCTCTTTTACGCATTAAGTTTCGTCCTTGAGGCGGCCCTCACAAGCCGCCCAAGTTTGTCGTTAATTGTCAGGAGAGTTCTATCGCTACCGAAAAAGAAGTTCGAATCAATTCGGAAATCAGAGGTATTCCGGAGGTTCGATTGCTTGGCCCCGAAGGCGAGCAAATTGGCATTGTGAGTCTGATGGACGCACAACAGCGTGCCGAAACAGCAGAGTTGGATTTGGTGGAGATCGCACCGACCGCGAAACCACCGGTTTGTCGAATCATGGATTACGGCAAATTCAAATACCACGAGGCGAAGAAGGCGCACGAGGCCAAACTAAAGCAGAAGCAGATTCAGGTTAAGGAAGTGAAATTCCGCCCCGGTACTGACGATGGTGACTACAACATCAAAGTGCGCAACCTGAAGCGGTTTCTGGAAGACGGCGATAAAACAAAAATCACGTTGCGGTTTAGAGGGCGTGAAATGGCGCACCAAGAGTTGGGCTTGCAACTTTTGAAGCGTGTGGAAGCAGATTTAGCGGAGCTTGGGCAGGTTGAACAGTTTCCAAAAATGGAAGGCCGTCAGATGGTGATGATGGTCGGTCCGCGTAAGAAAGCATAAGTTTGAGAGGCGCGTCCCCTCGGTATCACGAAGGCGCACGGTAGTACCAAACAAGCCGACTTCAGGTTCAAAGCGTGGAATGGTTCCACCACCTGCTGCGGTAACGTAAAGATGGGCTAGGCGAGTCCAGAGTGCAGGCATGACGAGGCGCGCTGAGCAAAAAAATCCGGAATTGCCTTAAGCGCAATGAGGAATTTTGAGCGAAAGCGCAACAACGTCAGGTCAAGCGAAGACGAGCACGGTTCAGAAGAGAGGTCAAGTAAATGCCAAAAATGAAGACCAAGAGCGGAGCAGCCAAGCGCTTTAAAGCGCGTGGGTCAGGCTCGATCAAGCGCTCACAGGCGTTCAAGCGCCACATCCTCACCAAAAAAACGACGAAGTCCAAGCGCCAGTTGCGTGGGACGACGGAGATTCATGCAACCAATATGGGCCATGTCCGTGACATGCTGCCCTACGCGTAAAGGAGACCGCCATGCCTAGAGTTAAACGTGGTGTCACCGCCCGCGCCCGCCATAAGAAAGTCCTGGACCAAGCCAAGGGTTTCCGCGGCCGCCGTTCCACCGTCTTCCGTATCGCTAAAGAAGCGGTAATGAAGGCAGGACAATATGCTTATCGTGATCGTCGTAACAAGAAGCGCGTATTCCGTTCGCTGTGGATTGCCCGTATCAACGCCGCAGTACGTGATGGCGGCATGACATATTCGGCATTCATGAACGGTCTGAAAAAAGCCGCCATTGAAGTCGATCGCAAAGTGTTGGCGGACTTGGCGGTGATGGACAAACCCGCATTTGCGCGATTTATCGAGCAAGCCAAAGCCGGGCTTGCCGCGTAATCGCAAAGTAACGCAACGCAAAAGGCCCGCAGCAGCGGGCCTTTTTGTTTATGTTCATGCAGTCTGTCAAAGTGTTCGCCGTGTTACAAGCCGCGTATCAAGAAAGAAACCATGACTCTCCACGAAATCCTTGCTGATGCCAACACCACTTTAGGCGCTGTGACTTCTTTGCCTGAGTTGGAACAAGCCAAAGCCAAGTTCCTCGGGAAAACGGGTTCGTTGACCGAACAACTCAAGGCATTGGGTAAGTTGCCGCCGGAAGAGAAGAAAGAAGCAGGCGCGGCAATCAATGCGGTGAAGGGCCAAGTTGAGGCGCTCATCAATGCCGACAAAGCGCGCATCTTGGACGCCGAACTTCAAGCAAAGTTGGCGGCAGAATCGATCGACGTCACGCTGCCGGGCCGGTCGATTGGACTGGGCGGGTTACATCCGGTGTCGCGCGCGCAGGAACGCATCGAAGCGCTATTCGCCACAATGGGATTCAGCGTCGCCGACGGCCCGGAAATTGAAAATGACTATTTCAACTTCACTGCGCTCAACACGCCGGAAAATCACCCGGCCCGATCGATGCACGATACTTTCTACGTTGAAGGCTCGAAGAATCTGCTTCGGACGCACACATCGCCAGTGCAGATTCGCTACATGCAGAGCCACAAGCCGCCGATACGCATTATCTGCCCAGGGCGAGTCTATCGTTGTGATCACGATGCCACGCACTCGCCGATGTTTCATCAACTCGAAGGCCTATGGGTTGAGGAGGGGATCAGTCTTGCCGATCTAAAGGGCACGTTGACGCAGTTTCTTAATGCCTATTTTGAACGTGATGACATGCATATTCGTTTTCGTCCGTCCTACTTCCCGTTTGTCGAGCCGGGCGTCGAGGTCGACATGGAGTGGGAGAACAAGGGCGGCAAGATCAAGTGGCTGGAAATTGGTGGTGCGGGCGTTGTGCATCCGCAGGTGCTCCGAAACGGCGGTATCGACCCCGAAAAGTATTCGGGCTTCGCGTTTGGCATGGGGCTTGACCGGCTCGCCATGCTGAAGTACGGCGTGAATGATTTGCGCTTGTTCTTCGACAATGACTTGAAGTTTCTTTCCCAATTTCGTTAAGAGTCAATAACATGAAAGTCTCCGTAAATTGGTTGAAAGAATTGGTTGCCGTGGATCTCACGGTGGAAGAAATCGCTCACAAGCTGACCATGGCCGGCCTCGAAGTTGAGGAAGTCACGCCGGTGGCTGCGGCGTTTCACGGCATTGTCGTGGCCGAGATTAAGTCAGTTGCCGCGCACCCCAATGCCAGCAAACTCCGTGTGACACAAGTGGACGCAGGCACGGGTGCATTACTCCAGATTGTTTGTGGCGCCCCCAACGTCGCGGTTGGCATGCGCGTGCCATGTGCAAAGGTCGGAGCCGAACTGCCCGGCCTCCCGATCGAGAAACTCATTTTGCGCGATGTGGAATCCAACGGCATGCTTTGTTCGGCCAAAGAGCTTGGCCTATCCGATGACCATGGCGGTCTACTCGCGCTAGCCCAGGATGCACCAATCGGCAAAGACATCCGCGAGTATCTGGATCTCAATGACGTTGTGTTGACATTGAAGATGACGCCCAATCGCGGCGATTGTCTGTCGATGATTGGTGTTGCACGCGATTTGGCGGCAGTCACCGGTGTCGCGCTCAGATTGCCCGCGATTGAACCAGTGGCGGCAAATTCATCCGAGCAACGCGCGGTTTCGATTGATGTGCCAAAGGCGTGTGGGCATTACCTTGGTCGAGTGATTTCGGGAATCAATGCCAAAGCGCCAACGCCCGAGTGGATGAAGCGGCGTCTCGAGCGTGCGGGTTTTCGCAGCATTTCGCCATTGGTTGATATCACCAACTACCTGACGCTAGAGCGCGGGCGTCCCATGCATGCATTCGACAACGACAAACTCACCGGCGCAATCAATGTGCGTTTTCCTAACACCGGTGAAGAAATGAACCTACTCAATGAGCAACACGTGGTACTTGCCCCCGATATGTTGCTGATCACCGACGAAGCCGGTCCGGTTGCCATTGGCGGCGTGATGGGCGGCCTGGAGTCGTCGGTCACTGATTCGACGACGAGCATCTTCTTTGAGGCCGCTTATTTTGATCCCGACGTGGTGCAAGGCAAGATGCGCGTGCTCGGTATCAATTCTGACGCCGCGTATCGTTTTGAGCGCGGCGTTGACCCGGCCTCCGCCCGCGACGGCATGGAATACGCCACTAGGCTTGCCGTGGAGATTTGCGGCAGCGCCGATACAAAGGTGGGGCCAATTACGGAAGCCGTCGGGCAGCTTCCCGTGCGGCAACCGGTTAGCGTACGG
>JBEILF010000081.1:0-10829 GCA_040379385.1 Burkholderiales bacterium
CGACGCGACAATTCTGCCCTTCTCGTTGATCGCCGCAGTTAGTCCGGTGTTTGTCGCCCGAACCATCCAGCGCGCGGTCTCGATGGCGCGCATCTGCGAAAACTGCGCGTGTTGATCGGCCGCCAAATACGTGCCGAACCACGCCATGTTGGATAAATTGACCAGCAGCTCCGCCTCCGGTAGCGAACCGGCAATTTCCCAACCGAACGCGTCTTCGTAGCAGATGTTGACCGCAACCCGGTGTCCGGCCAAACGCATCGGTAGTTGTTTTTCTGCGCCGGGGGTAAAGCCACTAAGCGGTATTTTTAGCCACTGATAGACCCACGAAAAAAGCGGCGGTACAAATTCGCCAAATGCCACCAAGTGATGTTTGGCGTACTGTTGGGCCGGTGAAGTACCAAAGGAGACGGCACCGTTGTAGTAGCGCCGGGTACCGTCTGCGGCAGGCGATGTGTCCCAAAACGCAACTCCCAGCAACACCTCACCACCTTGCTCGCGCGCCTTGTCTGCCATCGCCCCAATCACCGTCCGAGGAACATCCTGGAGCATGAACGGCAGGGCTGTTTCCGGCAACACAATCAATTTGCCGCGGCTTTGCTCGACCAGTTGCAGATAGTTTTCCAATGACGCCGCCGCCTGATCTTCGCGCCACTTCAGATCTTGCGGGACGTTACCTTGCGCAAGCGACACCGGCATTGGCGCGCCCGATGGCGAAGACCACTCGTATGCTCCCAACAAAACGCCGCCGATCCAAATGCTTACCCCGCCTATGGTCAAGTACCGCCGCAGCGTTGCATTGATAATGACGCCTGATAACTTGGCGGGAGCCAGAACAATCGCCCCGGCAGTCGCAGCAAGCAAAAACGAAATACTAAACACACCGAAAACTGGCGCGTAACCCGCAAGCGGAGCCAGTGACAGCGCGGAGGGCGTTTGGGTGTAGCCGAGGATGAGCCAAGGAAAACCGGTGACGAACCAGCCACGAAACATCTCCGCCGCAACAAACGTGGTCGGCATCAATAGCAACAGCCGAACGTGCAAAGCCAGCGGCATCTTTGCCTGGAGATAACCGGCGAGCGCCGGAAACAGAGAGAGATAAACGCAGAACAGCAAGATCGCCAGCGCAGCCAACGGTGCAGGCATGCTGCCGTAGGTATGCAGACTCACATAGAGCCAAGGGACACCAACTAGGAAAAGCCCAAGCCCCCAAGAAAAGCCAACCAACGCCGCTCGTCTTGGCGAAGTCGCCCTAACCCACTGCGAAAACAGCACAACCAGTGAAACCACTGCGATCGGCCATGCGTAAAACGGCGCAAACGCGAGCACCGCCAATGCTCCGGCAAGCGTCGCCTGCAATGCGTCTACCCAAACGGGGCGTGTATTGCTCAATCTTGGCTCGAAGCGCGCGTAGGCAATGGTCCTACGCAGAAGTTTCAATCGCAGGCGGCTTCTCACCGGTTGCTGATTGTTCGTTACTGATCGGCGCAGCCGCGACAAGCCTTTCTACCATCAACGAGTGAACCTTGCGACTATCTGCGCGCAAGACCAGGAAGCGGAAGCCATCGAAGGAAATCGATTCATTCCGTTTCGGCACGTGCCCGAAGTGACTGACGACGAGCCCGCCTACCGTATCAAAATCTTCGTCGGGGAAGTTGGATGCAAAGTGCTCATTGAAGTCTTCAATTTCGGTAATCGCTTTGACACGATACCGCCCTCCTTTATCAGGCAGGATGTTGTCTTCGGTCTCGTCAAAGTCGAACTCATCTTCAATATCGCCGACGATCTGTTCTATCACGTCTTCGATGGTGATCAGTCCGGCGACGCCGCCGTACTCATCAACAACGATCGCGATGTGATTACGGTTGGCTTTGAATTCACGCAGCAAAACATTCAGGCGCTTGGATTCGGGCACGAACACGGCAGGACGCAACATGTCACGAACGTCAAACTCATCCGCGTTGGCGTAGTAGCGCAACAAATCTTTGGCGAGCAGTATACCGATGACATTATCACGGCTGTTCTCGAAGACGGGAAAACGCGAATGTGCGGTTTCGATGACGTTGGGAATAAACTCGGTCGGCGCATCCTCGACATCGATCATGTCCATCTGTGAGCGCGGAAGCATCACATCGCGTACCTGCATTTCAGAAACCTGCAACACCCCTTCGATCATGGTCAGAGCATCGGCGTCAAGCAGCTCTTTTTCGAGAGCGCCGTGCAGCAACTCAACTAACTGGTCTCTGTCCTCCGGTTCGCGAAGCAGCAGCGATGACAGTCGTTCCATCAGTGATCGTTTGGGGGAGTCGTCCATATTCTCAGTTTGCTGTTGCGAAGCCGACATTTTAACTGACCACAACATGTGGTTTGTGATAGTTTTTCAGCGCGCTGTGCTAGCCTGAATGTTTCATGGCTCGCCGGTTGCGTAGAAGGACCTTGCCTCTAGGCGATTGGCAAGCCAACTTGGCTCGTTTCTCGCTTGCTGTGGATGCGGGCCACAGGTTCGCTCGCCGGCGATTGGACGGCAATGTTCCGCCTTGCTGCCGAGGCATAGCTCGCGATGCTGTGGTCGGTCAGGCAAAAAATCGCTTGTCCACTCGTCGGCTTTCGAACGCGCTCCCATGAAATGTTCAGGCTAGTCGTGGTGTTGATCGTCACCGAGATAGGGATTGCCAACACCGAGCCCAGCCAGAATTTTCACTTCCAGCGTTTCCATACGTTTTGCATCACGCGGGCTTTCGTGGTCATAACCACCTAAATGGAGGATGCCATGGATACACAGGTGGGCATAGTGGTCTGCCAGAGTCTTGTGCTGGTCTTTTGCTTCGCGTGCCACCACCGGCGCACAGACAACCAGATCACCCACGAGGACCGGCGATTTTTTCTCGTGGTAGGCAAATGTCAAGATGTTGGTCGGGTAGTCTTTGCCACGAAAGGCCGAGTTGAGATTGCGGCTTTCTGCCGCATTCACGATGCGCAGCGTGACCTCCGAGCCCGACGCGGCACTGACCCCCATCAATGCGGTGTTGACCCACTTTCGCAGCCATTGATCGCTGGGAATGTTGGCCAGTCGAGTCACGCGTTGAATGGAAATGGCCATCGACACCTAAGAGCCAAGTACGCTGTAACAAGAAAACACTCGCAGGGACGGGCATTTCCAGCTATTTTTGCCTGAAAACGTCCGCCGATAGGCGAGTTTTAACTTCATCACCAGTGGCTACCCGCGGCGCGTGCGAGTGTGAGCATCGTAAGCAGACACAATCGACTGAACGAGTGGATGACGCACTACATCAACCGCCTGGAAAATGGTGAAGCCGATACCCTGAATCCCGTGCAACGCGTTGCGTGCATCCACCAAGCCGCTGATTTGTCCCGCTTTCAAATCCACCTGCGTGACATCCCCGGTAATGACTGCCTTGGTGCCGAAGCCGATTCGAGTCAGAAACATTTTCATCTGTTCTGGTGTCGTGTTTTGCGCTTCGTCGAGAATGATGAATGAGTGATTGAGTGTTCTCCCGCGCATGAATGCGAGAGGTGCGACTTCAATTTGGTTGCGCTCAAACATCTTGCTCACCCGATCAAACCCAAGCAAGTCGTACAGCGCGTCATAGAGTGGCCGTAAGTAGGGGTCGACCTTTTGTGATAGGTCACCCGGCAGGAAGCCTAGCCTTTCCCCAGCCTCGACAGCGGGACGGGTCAATACAATACGTTTGACCAAATCGCGTTCAAACGCATCCACCGCGCACGCCACGGCGAGAAACGTTTTCCCCGTCCCCGCAGGCCCCACGCCAAAGGTAATGTCGTGTGACTGGATTTGTTGAAGGTATTGCGCTTGCCGATCGGTGCGGGCACGAAGGTCGGCACGCTTGGTATGTAAGGTGACCGCTTCTACCGCGTTTGCGGGCCGATTGACGTCTTCTTTCGTCTGCTTTACGAGCCGTCCGCGTTGCACTTCGACGAGCCCAAGCTGGATATCTTCAACCGAGAGATCCGCGCCCGCTTTTGCATAGAACTGATTTAGCACCTTTGCCGCAACTTCAATCTTTCCGCGCGCCCCGGCCACGGCAAATTTTTCCCCGCGCCGCGAAATGGTGACTTCCAGTGCTGCTTCAATACGCCGCAAATTTTCATCGAGCGCGCCGCACAGCGCATTAAGCCGCTGGTTATTGACCGGCGTGAATGAAAACTCTATGGAAGGTGATTTCATCTGTCGCAGACTTAAGCCGCCTGCACGGCGGCTTGGTGTGCTGCGGCGTGAGTGGCGATTTCTCCACGCAACGTGAAATGCATGGCTTTCGTAATCACAACATCAACAAACTGCCCAATGAGCCGTTTGTCTGCCGGAAAATTAACGACGCGATTGTTGTCAGTTCGAGCCATGAGTTCTGCGTCATGTTTGCGTGATACTCCTTCCACCAATACACGCTGGACGGAACCAACCATTGATTCGGAAATGGCTGTTGATTGTGCTTCGAGCACCTTCTGCATTTTCTGAAGCCGTTGCAACTTTATCTGTTGGGGCGTTTCATCTATCAAACTCGCTGCCGGCGTTCCCGGTCGACGTGAGTAAACAAAGGAGAATGCCCCGTCGAATTGAATATCCTCGATGAGCTTCATGCTGCGATTGAAGTCTTCCTCCGTCTCGCCGGGAAATCCGACGATAAAGTCAGTCGAGATCGATATTCCAGGGCGTTTTTCACGCAATCGCCGGACGATGGATTTGTATTCCATGACCGTGTAACCCCGCTTCATCAACGCCAGCACGGTATCACTGCCGGCCTGCACGGGTAGGTGCAACTGCGACACTAGTTTGGGCAGCTTGGCATAACAATCGATTAATCGTTGCGTGAACTCGAGCGGATGTGAAGTCGTATAGCGAATGCGTTCAATGTTTGGAACAGCATTAACAGCAGTCAGTAACAGTGCAAAGTCAGCGTCAGTTTCCTCGCCGCTTTCTGCGTCGATCATTTTCCCCATATAAGCGTTGACGTTTTGACCCAACAACGTCACCTCTTTGACGCCTCTTGCGGCGAGACCGCGAATCTCATTGATTACGTCCGCAAGCGGGCGTGAAATTTCTTCTCCGCGGGTGTAGGGCACCACACAAAAACTGCAGTATTTGGAGCAGCCCTCCATGATCGACACAAACGCGGTCGGGCCTTCTACCCGTGCAGGCGGCATATCGTCAAACTTCTCATTTTCTGGGAACGAAATGTCGACTTGGGGCAGCGATGTTCGTTCCCGGCGTTGAATCATGGCCGGAAGGCGATGGAGTGTTTGTGGTCCAAACACGATATCGACATAGGGCGCGCGCTTGACGAGCGCGTCGCCTTCCTGCGACGCGACACAACCACCAACACCAATCAACACCTTCGGATTGGCGTCCTTGAGCTCGCGCAAGCGCCCTAAGTCCGAGAACATCTTTTCGCTGGCCTTCTCGCGCACCGAACAAGTGTTGAGGAGGATTAAGTCCGCCTCTTCAGCTTTGTCAGTTTTGGTGTATCCCTGTGCGGCCTCAAGTAGGTCGGCCATCTTGTCCGAGTCGTACTCGTTCATCTGACAACCGAAGGTCCGAATAAAGACTTTCTTCTGGAATTTTTCTGTTGCCACGTTTGCTCCTGGAGACGGTGAATAAACCGGGCAGGTGTCGATGAAAGTACGAAGAGCCGCACACAGCGGCTCTTCGTAGAGTTTGGTGGCCAATCCCTGATGCGAACAGGGGACCTGCGGATTATGATTCCGTCGCTCTAACCGGCTGAGCTAATTGGCCTTTAAGTTGCACTATTCCCAAGGGTCGTAAATTATGGCGTTTCTTGGGCTTTTTGGCAACCACGGCGTATGGCGAGAAAAGGCTACATACAAGTCTACGCTGGCCTCTTATCGCCGTTTTTTACATACCGATCCAGCCAGCGAACAGATTCCCATAAACGGTGAAGCACTGATTCACGTCCGCGGTAGCCGTGATCCTCGTAGGGCAAAACGACATATCGCGCGGTGCCGCCAAGCCCCTTGATTGCTTGGTAGAAGCGCTCACTTTGCAACGGAAAGGTTCCCGAATTTGAATCAGCTTCGCCGTGAATCAGCAAAATGGGAGTTTTTATCTGATCCGCATAGTTAAACGGCGACATCTGCGCGTACACATCTCGCGCCTTCCAGAATGTCCTGTCCTCGGCTTGAAAGCCAAAGGGGGTAAGCGTGCGGTTATAGGCGCCGCTCTCAGCAATTCCTGCAGCGAACAACTTCGTATGCGCCAGCAAATTCGCCACCATGAATGCGCCATAAGAGTGGCCACCTACCGCGATTTTTGATCGGTCCGCAACACCGCGACGCACAACTTCATCAATTGCCGCTTCGGCACTGGCGATGAGTTGTGGCAAGTAAGTATCGTTTTCCTTGCCTTGCTCACCGATGATTGGCATCGTGGGATTATCAAGGACCGCATAGCCCTGCGTGATGAACGGTAACGGACCAGAGAATGCTGGGCGCACGTAGCGATATGGGGAACCCGTAATCTGACCTGCGGCTTCGGCTGATCGAAACTCCCGTGGATAAGCCCACATCAATAGCGGTAGCGGGTCATCTCCCCGCTTGAAAGTCGCGGGAAGATACAACGTCCCGGAAAGCTCGACGCCGTCACGTCGCTTGTAGCGGATAACCTCTTTGGTCACGCCGGCAAGCGGGTTCTTCGGCGTTGCAAACCGCGTTACAGCCGACATTTTTCCGGAGGCCAGTTCTCGAACATACACATTTGGCGCTTCGGTCACAGTCTCGCGCTGCATTAACAGCCGGACGTTAGCGTTAGCAGTCTTCCCTGATTGCGCACTGTCAAACACGCTCAGTGGTACATCGTAGTATGGCGCTTCGGACCGAAACAGTCGCTTGGTCTCCCGCGTGTCTAGTTCGAACCGGTCAACAAACGGCCGGTCACCATCATTTGACGCTCCGGTGCCGTTGAGGTAGATGGCCCGACCGTCAGGAGAAAAATTAAGTACGCGGCCGCCGCGGCCATTCGATTCGGTGAACGGTGTTCCGGGATCGCTATAACGATCCTCAGTCGAGCGCTCAAAAAGTTTCTGCGCTGGTTTTGTCGCATCGGATGGATATACGCGCCACGTTGATGTCTTGCGAAGCTTGCGAGAGACCTCCGTCACCAGTGCGACCGCGTCGTTCCCCCATGTGACACTTTGGAAGCGGAGCTCAAGTTTGGCCAGCATTGTCGGCTCGCCGTCAAACGGAGAAGATAATACGAAGAGGTAGTCGCTGATTCCATTCTTGCGCGTTTCGTTTGCTTGCGCCCAGGCAAGTGTTGCGTTTGCATCACTTCGCCATGAGTACTGACGCGGCCCTTTGCGAACCGCATCGGGATCGGCCTCTTCATCCTCAGCCATCGGCAGGTCTGACATCACTCTAACAACCTGACCGGTATTCGGTTCGAGTGCATCGCGGACCTCCGTCTTCAAGGCAAAGCGCGATATCGGCACGGAATATGAATAGGGTCGTTTGATGGTTTGTACCAACACGTACTGCCCATCAGGCGAAGGCATCATCGCCCGCACGACTCCGCTGGTGATCACGTCAAGTTTGCCGTCGAGCCAGACCCGTGCGACTTCGGCAGTTGCATAGTATTCAAACAGAGCTTCGTCGTGTGGCGTCTTCAGCAGATCTTGGTAGGTACGGGCTGCGTTTCGGCGGCCTAGGTTTTCTTGCACCAGCGGTCCACTTGCCGTACTCGGCGCTTTGGGTGCAGCACCTCTAGCCTGCGGTATCGCTGCAATCAACAGCGACTTACTATCGCTAAACCAACTGAACGGACGCCCAACCACGCCGTTGAGATTTCGCTCAGTCACCCGCCGTGCCTGCGTACCGTTCGCTACTTCGACAACCATCAACTCGATAAAACTTTCCCGGACGAGTGTGAAGGCGACACGTTTTCCGTCCGGCGACCACGCTGCGTCGCCGATCCTCGCGTTTGCGGGAATGTTTTGTACCAATTTTTCAAGACGATCCGCTAAGCGGACAAAGCGAATTGCAGTTGCGTGGTTTGTTCGGCTCAGGTCATTGTTCCGCGGATTGATGCGCAGTCCGGCGAGCCGGAGTTCGGGCTGGCTAAGGTCGGTAACGCTCGGTAATGTGGGACGTTCCAACATCATGAGCCATTCGTTGTTGGGCGAGAGGGTGGTTTGTGGTATCTGCACTGCGTCGACCATATCGACCATTGATTGCGCCGGCACTTGATAGCGAGTGGGTTCATTCGCCGATGCGGAAATGGCGCAGCTCGCTGTGAGTGCCAAACAGGCAGCAAGCAAGCGCGGGTTAACGGTCATCGCGGGGTGAAACAGGCGCATAGAGTCAGTTTCGTCAACCAGTTGGAACGGTTTCGAACAGTACAAAGAGACACCATTCCAGAGACTGGAGGGAAGCGGGGATTCTACTCCGCTAGAGCATCCTACACTTCATTTTCAGAGGTGGCTGGGGTTTGCTTTTGCCAATTAAGAGGTGTAATGTTGCGTTGCAATATCCCCTATTCGCAGCTGCAATATCTCCTCATTCCACAAAGACGTCCCTTCGAAAATCCCCGCCCCGCTATTCCCGAGCCCTCTCGGTCGACGGCCCGCGCTGCGTAGTCGCCCCGTATGGATCCTAAAGACAAAAAGTTAAGCGCACTCACAATTGGTGCTATCGGCGTCGTGTTTGGCGACATTGGAACCAGCCCGCTCTACGCGTTGAAGGAATCCTTTAGCCCCACCCACGGAATTCCGCTAAACACCACGACCGTGTATGGAATTTTGTCGGTGATGTTTTGGGCCATGACAGCGCTGGTTACCGTCAAATATTTGGTATTCATGATGCGCGCCGACAATAAGGGCGAAGGGGGAATCTTGGCACTGACTGCGTTGGCGCAACGGTGCTTTCGGAAAGGTACCAGGCGGCATTGGTGGGTGGTTGCACTAGGTATGTTTGGCGCGGCGATGTTTTACGGCGACGCGATAATCACCCCGGCCATTTCTGTTCTCTCCGCTGTTGAAGGCTTAGGTCTGGTCGAGCCTGCACTCAATCAATTTGTTGTGCCCATTTCGGTCGGCATACTGATTGCCTTGTTTGCTGTGCAGCGGCATGGCACCGCTGCAGTTGGTCTCCTTTTTGGGCCAGTGATGGTAGTCTGGTTTTTGGTGCTCGCCATCCTAGGCGTGGCACAAATCGTCAACAACCCCGCTGTTCTGCAAGCCTTCAATCCTTGGTATAGCTGGCAGTTTTTTCTTGAGCATAAAATTGCCGCGTGGATTACGCTAGGCGCGGTTGTCCTATGTGTGACAGGCGGCGAAGCGCTTTATGCGGACATGGGGCACTTTGGAAGAAAGCCGATTCGCGTTGGTTGGTTTTCGCTTGTGTGGCCAGCCTTGTTGCTGAACTATTTTGGTCAGGGTTCGCTGCTGTTATCGAACCCCGACGCGATCAAGAACCCGTTCTATTTGATGGTGCCGAGCTGGGCGTTGCTGCCAATGGTTGGCCTCGCGGCATGCGCGACTGTGATCGCGTCGCAGGCCGTAATTTCTGGCGCGTTCAGCCTCACGAAGCAGGCGATCCAGCTCGGCTATCTGCCGCGCTTCAACATCATGCACACCAACGAAATGGAGTCCGGCCAAATCTATATCCCCTTCATTAATTGGGGCCTGCTGTTTGGCATCATTACGCTGGTGGTGATCTTTAAAAATTCCAGTAACCTTGCCGCAGCCTACGGCATCGCCGTAATGCTGACCATGACCATTGATACGCTGCTGTTGCTCGTTGTGATGGTCTATATCTGGAAATGGAGCCGAATTCTTGCCGCAGTATTGGTTGGCGGCATTCTGGCCAACGATCTCATGTTCCTATCAGCAACCGCGACAAAAATTGGCGATGGCGGCTGGTTCCCTCTTGTTATCGGTGTCACCATGTTCACCATCATGAGCACCTGGCGACGCGGACGCGAAATTGTTCGACGCAAAGTCAATGACGGTGCCATGCCGTTAAAAGGGTTTGTTGAATCGATCTCTCTTTCTGACACTCCGCGAGTCGAAGGCACCGGCGTCTTTATGACGACCAATCCTGACGGCGTACCCAACGCACTGCTACACAACCTGAAGCACAATAAGGTACTGCATGGCCGCGTCGTCATCCTTTCAATCATCATTGAGGACATCCCGCGCGTGCCGAAGGAAGACTACATTTGGATCGATAACCACGGACATGGCTTCTATACGATTACTGCGCACTATGGCTTTAAGGAATCGCCAAACGTACCTGTGATGCTTGAAGATTGCCGACTACAGTCCATGAAATTCGACATGATGGATACTAGCTTTTTTGTTAACCGGGAGTCGCTGATCGCCACCCCGAAGGGCGGCATGGCGCTGTGGCGAGAACACATCTTCGTTTGGATGTCGCACCTCGCGGCCAAGGCCTCTGACTACTTCAGGATTCCTACCAACCGTGTGGTTGAACTGGGCACCCAAGTCGAAATTTAGCGCTACGCCAAGTATGAGAAAAGATCATTCACGTGGATGATTGTATCTTGCATCGGCATTGGCGCGAATGTGGCGTATTGGCTGCTATCTTGGGTATCGTGCCTTGTTTTCGTGTCTCAGGTAGTTCACCGAGATCTACACAAGCAAACAGCCCATCCTTTTGGGGATGGGCTGTTTGCTTTTATCGGGTCTTGGCGATGACCTACTTTAGTTTCGGCCGGGCCGTTGGCCCTTAACGTGCTGCGCACATTAGCCTTCACTGAAACAAGGCACTACCTTCGTATTGAGGACGTTGGGCCGGCCATCAGATCGCACTTGCGATCCTCG
>JBEILF010000082.1:0-10687 GCA_040379385.1 Burkholderiales bacterium
CGAGGATCGCAAGTGCGATCTGATGGCCGGCCCAACGTCCTCAATACGAAGGTAGTGCCTTGTTTCAGTGAAGGCTAATGTGCGCAGCACGTTAAGGGCCAACGGCCCGGCCGAAACTAAAGTAGGTCATCGCCAAGACCCTACAAATGACAACGCCCCGGCCTATTAGGTCGGGGCGTTGTCATTTGAAGACTCGTCTATGACCTACTTGAGTCTACGACAACCAAGCGAAGCGGCGTTGCGGCGAAGCTAACTTGCAAAGCAAGTTAAGCATGAAGGGCGGCTGGAGCCAAAGTAGGTCATCGCCAAGACCCGATAAAAGCAAACAGCCCATCCCCAAAAGCATGGGCTGTTTGCTTTTGTAGATCTCGGTGAACTACTTGACGGATGAAAACAAAGCGTATGCCGATACGTCAATCCATCTTCGGGCGACTAGAATCACGGGTAGACGCGACACTTTGTGTCCACCTCGAACGATACCTGCAAACTCCATCCGCGTGGCAGACCTTTTCTCAATCAACGCAAATTCATCACTCACCGACGAGAATGTCGGCAATGTGCCGCTTGCGGAGCGACTGCGCCCGATGCAACTGGCGGACGTGATCGGACAGGAACACCTGACTGGCGAGGGCATGCCGCTGCGGATTGCCTTCGATGCTCGAAAACTGCATTCCATGATCCTATGGGGACCCCCAGGCGTTGGCAAGACGTCAATTGCCCGATTAATGGCGCACGCTTTCGATGCGGATTTTGTTGCGATTTCTGCAGTGCTTTCCGGTGTCAAGGAGATTCGCGAGGCGATTGAACGGGCGCAGCTAAATCGCGATCAGCTAAAACGTCAGACCATTCTGTTCGTCGACGAAGTGCATCGCTTCAATAAAAGCCAGCAAGACGCATTCTTGCCGCACGTTGAATCCGGCCTAGTCACCTTTATCGGAGCCACCACAGAAAATCCGTCGTTTGAATTGAACAACGCGCTACTTTCGCGCGCCGCAGTCTACATCCTTAAGCCATTGGTACACGACGCACTCGCCCGACTGCTTAGCCATGCAATTGGTACTCTGAAACTGGACACTGCGTTTGACGGTGATGAAGGCGACAAAGTTAAAGCGTTTCTTCTGGATATCGCCGATGGCGACGGACGGCGGCTGCTCAATCTTTTGGAACAGCTGGTAACCGCAATCGATGCCGAGCATATTCAACGGGTCGATCAAAAATTCGTGACCACTGTATTGGCGCGCACGTCGCGACGCTTCGACAAAGGTGGGGACAATTTTTACGACCAAATATCGGCATTGCACAAGAGTGTTCGCGGCTCCGACCCCGATGCCTCGCTATATTGGTTTTGCCGCATGCTCGATGGCGGTGCCGACCCACGATACCTCGCGCGCAGGTTGATACGTATGGCGACGGAAGATATCGGCCTCGCTGATCCACGAGCTCTGCAGATTGCGTTGAACGCAAGCCAAACCTACGAAAGACTGGGCACACCCGAAGGAGAGTTAGCCTTGGCCGAGGCGGTAGTGTATCTGGCGATTGCGGCAAAATCTAACGCGGTCTACAACGCATACAAGGCAGTCCGCGCGCTCGTTCAACAAGATGAATCACGGCCTGTTCCAATGCACATTAGAAATGCGCCGACCAAGCTGATGAAAGAAATCGGCATGGGAAAGGGGTATCGCTATGCGCACGACGATGAGCAAGGCTACGCCGCAGGCGAAAACTATCTGCCTCCTGGGCTTGAGGGGCGTCGATGGTACGAGCCAACTGATCGTGGCCTTGAGGCGAAAATTCGAGAGAAACTTGCGCACCTCCGTGCACTTGATGGAAAATTAAAGTCATGAAGGTTTACCAGCGTTCCACTCCCCGAACAGTCTTTCCCGCGCTTCACGTCGGGACGGTCGCGTTCGTCTATGCGCCAAAGGCCAGCCGCTCCTCTCGGAGATCGCTAAGCCGCGAGTTTTCGCGATCCCGATAGCGTTCGATTCACCGTGCGCACGCGATTGTCGAGCCGCGAGATGCGCTGAGCGCAACGGCTGCGACGAGAGTTCCCAACTTCCATCGTCGCGCCAATCTTCCAAATTCATTTAAGGTTCGTACCATGCTTGATATCCAACAACTCCGTAAAGAACTACCTCAAGTTGTAGGGGGGCTGAAAAGGCGCGGTTATGCGTTTGACGAAGCGACGTTCAGCGCGCTGGAGGCGGAACGGAAATCGCTTCAGGTAAAAACAGAGGAACTGCAAGCAACGCGCAACGCGGCCTCCAAACAAATCGGAATCCTCAAGAGCAAGGGGCTGGATACGGTGTCCGCAATGGCCGAGGTCGCTGGTATTGGCGATGCGCTTAAGGCAAATGAAACTGCGTTGAGCGCCCTGCAGGACCAACTCAATGGTTTTCTTCGACAAATTCCCAACATTCCGCGCGCCGATGTACCCGCCGGCAAGTCGGCGGATGACAACGTCGAAGTCAGGCGCTGGGGAAAGGCTCGCACCTTTGATTTCGCGCCAAAGGACCACACCGATATCGGTGAAGCGCTAAAAGGCATTGATTTTGAAACTGCGAGCAAACTATCCGGCGCGCGATTTTCGGTATTGCGAGGACAGGTCGCACGGCTACATCGCGCGATCGCCCAGTTTATGCTCGATACGCACACGGCGCAGCATGGATACACTGAAGTGTACGTTCCCTACATGGTGGGACCTGAATCCGCCGACGGCGTCTCGAGCTTGGCGAAATTCAAGGACGACTTGTTCAAGATAGAAGGCCGCGACTTGTATCTGATTCCGACCGCCGAATATCCAGTGACGAATTTCGTGCGCGACACGATTGTTGATGCGAAGGAGTTACCGCTCAAGTTTGCCTGCCATTCACCGTGTTTTCGGTCCGAGGCTGGAAGCTACGGCAAAGATACCCGCGGCATGATTCGCCAGCATCAGTTCGACAAAGTGGAACTGGTGCAGATTGTCACACCAGAGAAGTCCGCCGATGCCCACGAAGAATTGACCGCCCACGCCGAGGCTATTTTGCAGAAGCTGGAGTTGCCCTATCGCACGATGTTGCTTTGCACGGGGGACATGGGATTTTCCTCGGCCAAGACCTACGACCTTGAAGTGTGGCTGCCCGCGCAAAATGCCTACCGCGAGATTTCGAGCTGTTCGAATTTCGAGGCTTTCCAAGCCCGACGCATGATGGCGCGTTTCAAAAATGCGGCGGGCAAGACAGAACTGTTGCATACCATCAACGGCTCCGGACTCGCGGTTGGCCGCACGATGGTTGCGATTCTTGAGAACTTCCAGAATGCAGACGGCAGTGTCATCATTCCGTCCGCGCTGCGCTGCTATATGGCCGGTGCGGCCAAGATTGACCTCGCTGCCTGATGGCCACAGCGTGACGACGTCATTGGTATTGGTGCGCCACGGTGAAACGCATTGGAACCGGGCAGGGCGTATTCAGGGACAAACCGATAGCGAGCTGACCAACATCGGGATTAGGCAGGCGCTGGCAATGGGCGCGATGCTTGCTGGAGAACGATTTGATTATCTGCTTTCGAGTGATCTGGGTCGTGCTCTGCGAACGGCGCAGTTGATCGCGCCCAACACCGGGCTCGAAGTTCGCATTGAGCCACGTTTCCGCGAGCGGGGATTCGGCATTGCAGAGGGTAAAACTTATGCCGAGATTGACCTTGAGTTTCCAGAGATGTTTTCTCGCATTCGCGAGACTAACCCGGAATACGCGGCTCCCGGAGGAGAATCACGCAGACATTTCCACGAGCGCATATGCTTGGTCATGGATGAATACGCCAACAGCCATCGGGGCAAGTCTTTGCTGGTCGTCACACATGGCGGAGTCCTAGCAGCGATCTACCGAAGAGTTAACGGACTGCCGATTGCCAGTCCGCACAAAATTGATATCCCCAACGCTGGTTACAACCGTTTGGTACACGATGGCAACCGTTGGTGGATTCAAAAATGGGGTGATGTTAATCACCTGCCGGATCGCACAAATAGCGAGGGGATTTAGCGCTTTGCCCGGCGCTTTTCGTGAAGTTGGGCAGCCTCATCGAGGCGAGGATCACCGCCCAGTTCTGATTCAAATGGCCTTTCGAGACGATTCAAGATATCTGTGTAATTGCGAATGTTTTCGACGAACTGTACCGCCTCATCACCACGGCAATAGCCATGTTTTAAGGTTTCAAACACCTCAGGATCACGCAGCTTGGGATAGGCTTTGCGTACGTCCAGCCATGAATCTGCGTTCAGCCCCATCCTTGCCGTGAGTATGCGAGCATCCTCTAGGTGCCCATATCCCTGGTTATATGCGGCTAAAGCCAGCCAAGTCCGATCAGGCTCCTGAATTCTTGCGGGCACCGTGTCACGCAACAGCGCAATGTATTTTGCGCCGCCAACGATAGATTGTTTTGCGTCTAGGCGATTCTGCACCTTCATACGGTCAGCAGTCTCCTCGGTGAGCATCATCAGTCCGCGGACGCCAGTCGGTGATGTTGCCAGAGCGTTCCAATGCGACTCTTGGTAGCCCACTGCCGCAAGGATACGCCAGTCGATCCCAGTGAGTTGTTGGGCCTCATGAAAGAACGGTTTCAGTTTTGGTAATTCAGTTTGCAGTTTCTCCAGCAGCACCTCGGCATCGATTGGCTGGATGCGGTTGATGTGGCCGTAATACCGATCCATCAAGCGATTGAGACTGCCATTGGCGCGGATTTTTTCAAAAAACCGCATGGCAGATTGCTGCAGGTCAAAGTCCGCTGCGCTCGAAAAGGCCCAAGCAACTTTTGCTTCCCGGCCTACATTGAATGCCGCACTCAGTTCCGGGTGCAGTCGCTTGGCCACCGCAAACCCGTACGTGTCAACCAGCGCCACATCTGCTCGCTTAGCGTCTAGCACTTTAAGTAGGTCATCTGCGGTCGCTTCATGGGGTAAGACTTCGAGAATCAGATTTGGTGTGCTTCCGGTCAGGTCTCGGGCGATGTCATGGGCTGGTGTCTCGGCGATGACGGCCATCGTCCGCCCGCCAATTTCGCTGATGTTCCGGGGGCGCTTGTCCGCAGTGCGATAGACGAGCTGATATTGTGTGGTCTTGTAGGCGGGGCCGAAGGCAAATTTTTGTCGCAATTCTGGGGTGGGGGAAAGGCCCGCAGCTGCAATGTGTCCGCGATTGGACTCTAGTTGCTGAAGCAACTTGGCGTAACTAGGCATGACGCGAAACCTAATTGCAATACCGAGTTCATTTGCAAACATCGTCGCTAGGTCATGCTCAAACCCAGTCTGGGCGTTACTTTCCTGGCTAGTCGCCTTGGCAAGTAATTGGGTGGTGGTCGGTCCGCGCAGAGTTAGCACCACCAACTCGCCCGAGGTTCGGGGCGCGGCCAACGGCGCGACGAGCCAATTTGGCGCGAACTCGGTGCGGCGGACGCCAAGCCCCAAAAAGACAATGGCAGAGATCACCGCGATTGCAACAAAAATGGCAATGCGCGCTTGCATGTAACGAGTTTATTGGCTTTTGCATCTGTCTGCGCGGTGCGATAATGCTTTTAATGCCGACGACAAATTCAACCAAAGGGCGCGTATTCGCCATCGTGCCTGCCGCAGGAAGTGGTACGAGGATGGCAGACCCTCTGCCGAAACAGTACCTGCCGATCAACGGCTTACCGATGATCTTGCATACCTTGACGGCGATGGCTCGGGTGGCGCGGATCGAGACTATTGCGGTGGTGATCGCTGCCGACGATAGCTACTGGGATGACGTAATTGCGCGAAACTGCCAACAGCGGGGAAGCAGCCTTATTGATCGCCTTCAGGTGTTTCGCGTCGGGGGAAAGACGCGGGCTGAGAGTGTACTCAATGGGCTACGCGCGGTTTCCCCAGTATTTGGCCCGACTGACCGAGCAATGGTCCACGACGCCGCCCGACCGTGCATCCGAAGCGAGCTCATCGAACAGTTTTTAGACGAGCTTGAGGAGGATCCTATTGGTGGACTGCTGGCCTTGCCCGTCGCAGATACCCTCAAGCGGGCGAGCTTGGACTTGCGAGTCGAGCAAACTGTGGACCGTCAGCAACTTTGGCGTGCACAAACACCGCAAATGTTTCGGGTCGACTTGTTGGCTAAGGCGTTGGCCGCGATGCCGGGTGCCACTGACGAGTCGCAGGCAATTGAGGCGATTGGTTATCAGCCCAAGCTCATCATCGGTGAAAGTGCGAATCTCAAAGTGACCTACGCGACGGATATGACACTCGCACGAATTCTTTTAGCGGAAAGTGAATCGACAACATGACTGTTTCAATACCCTCCTTCAGAATCGGGCACGGCTTTGACGTTCATCAACTGGTTGTGGGTCGTAAGTGCATCATTGGTGGCGTAGAGATCCCATTCGACCGAGGTCTGCTTGGGCACTCCGATGCGGATGTATTGCTACACGCGATATGCGATGCGCTGCTAGGTGCCGCTGCCTTTGGCGACATTGGCAAGCACTTTCCAGACACAGATGCACGCTTCCACGGCATCGACAGTCGCAAACTTCTCAGTCACGTGGTTGCACTGCTCCATGATCACGGATTCAAGATCGGCAATATCGATGCGACGGTAATTGCACAAGCGCCGCGGCTCGCCCCCCATATCGCCGCCATGGTTGGCAATATTGCGACCGATACCAAGTGCGATATCACCGCAGTCAACGTCAAGGCCACCACTACTGAAAGATTGGGATTTACCGGCCGCGGCGAGGGGATCGCGGCTGAGGCGGTCTGCCTGATTTACTTGGTGCAATAAAACGCGCCGACAGCCGGTCAAGATTGGAGTTTGACTTGGGCCAATGTTTCACTCGTCCAAGTCAGGCGATCAATCAAAGTTTTGAGGAAGACGCGATTGAACCGGAGTTGGCAAGCCTCTGACAGCTGCTCGAGTTGCACGTCTTGAATTTTCAACAGCTGCACTTCTGAAACAGCCGTGATCGTCGCTGTGCGCCCAGAGTTGTCACCTGAAAGATAAGCCATTTCGCCGAAGCGGTCACCGTCCATGAGAACATTGAGCAATTTATTGTCTTTCATCACCTTCACCTGGCCGGATATGATGATGTAGAACGCATGGCCGCTATCACCCTCCAGCAACAGGCTTTGTCCGCGCGCGTGGTTTTCCCACACTGACCCGCGAAGAACTTCCCAGAGTTCCGAGTCACGAAAATCTTTGAAGAACTCAAGCTTGCGAAGTGCGTTGAATTTCTCGACCGACGAAATTTCGAATGAGTATTTTTCAAGTTGCGGAAACGTATCGGCGAGATCGCGTGCCATGGCATACCAGCCCGGATATCGTTTCGCAGGGTCTTTCGCCATCGCTGTTTCAACGATCTTGATGATTTCATCTGGCAGGTCAGGGCGAATACTGCGCAGTGGCATAGGATCTTCATTAAGGATCTTGTTGATCATCGACACCGAATTCGCAGCTTGATATGGCAGTCTACCGGCCAACAACTCATAAAACGTGACGCCAAGTGAATAGATATCGGTCTGGACAGACGGCGGCTCTTCGTGAATTTGTTCCGGTGCCATGTAGGCTGGGGAGCCGACAAAGCCATCGATCTGCGTGTGCGTTGCCTGCGAGATTTGCGCCGTGCCAAAGTCGGAGATCTTTATCTCGTCGCGATCAGACAGCAAAATGTTTGCCGCTTTAATGTCGCGATGAATGACGCCGTTCTGAAAAGCGTAGTCAAGTGCACGACAGGCTTTGAAAACTACCAGTACTGCCTGACGAACAGGTAGGAGGTTTGTTTCAGTACAGAACTTCTTAAGGCTGCCACCGCCGACATATTCCATGACGATGTACTGGTTCTCACCCTCAACAACCGCGTCGTAGACTCCCACTATATTGGGATGTGACAGCTTGCCCACCATTGCAGCTTCGTTGAGGAACAGTTTTTCGAAACGGCGAGCCTCATCCGCACCTGCTGATTCGTCCTTGACCTGTACTTTAATGGCCACCTTGCGGTTGTAAAATGGGTCATCCGCCAAGTAGACTGCGGCGGTTGCGCCGCGTCCAAGTTCGGCTAACAACTCGTACTTACCGAGCCTCTGCGGTCGGCCCATGCGCATTCGATTGATCCTTTTATTGCCACTACCAACCCGCGCAGTGCGAAATGTAAAGGCGAGGTGAATTGGAAGAAGTTTAGCTGAAGATACGTGAGGGCCAACATTCAGCGCACAAAACTTACCTATCGGGACGTCTAGGGAAAGTTCGGAACAGGAGTGGGGACGGTAACACCAATCGTAGAGCCCATCGTAAGGGTAGACAATGCCGCGCTGCGAAATCCCTCGGATGAAATCGCTGTCAAAGATACGTTGCGCGCACGGCGAATGCCCTGATAATTTTTAAACATTGAACGATCATATGCCGGATCGTAGTGTGAATCAAGCAGGGCCGCCACCAAGTCATCCCAAGCGCCTGCATCCACCAGTCGGTGCCAGCCATCAATTCGCTCCCGGGCGTGAAGCGGCCTTAAGCAATCGATCTTGAAATGCATAAGCGCGGGATCGGCGATAAGGTGTGCATACTCCTCGGCCAAAAATCGCACGCGAAGTGGCTGAGGGGTGAGGAGTTCGATACATTCGCCATGCCACATTCTTTCGATCAGCACTTGCGGCACACGAAGCAGGCCGATCTTCTTGCTCTCAGCCTCAACAAACACTGGCCGTGTCGGGTCAAACCTTGAAAGTTCTACCCAGATTCTTGACTCGAACATTTTCTGCGTTGGCTGGGGCTGATTGGGAATATCCCCCAGCACTGAACCTTTATGCTCGGCGAGCGCCTCCAAGTCGAGTACTTGTGCGCCTAGCGCGTGCATGCTGGTCAGTAAGCGACTTTTTCCTGAGCCGGTACGTCCACAGATGGCGCGGAAGGAGAATGCCTTCGGCAACTCCTGCAAGTCAGCAACAACCTGTGTCCGCCAGCGTTTGTAGCCCCCCTCAAGTTGCGTGGCATCCCAACCAATCTGCCGAAGGATGTGGGTAAACGCGCCTGAACGCGCTCCACCGCGCCAGCAATAGATCAACGGTCGCCAGTTTTTTGGCTTGGCGGCGAGCGCCGTTTCTAGGTGCCGTGCGATGTTGCGTGCGACGAGTGCTGCGCCAACTTTCTTTGCTTCGAAGCTCGACACATGTTTGTACAGCGTACCCACATGCGCGCGTTCCGTGTCTTCCAGCACCGGCAAGGAAATTGCCCCGGGTAGGTGATCGAGCTGCCACTCCGATGGGCTGCGAGTGTCGATGATTTCGCTGTAGTTAGCTAGGTCGGCAGCTGACAGTGGTAGTCGCACACAACCTAGCTTCGGCTGGAAACGCGGTCGGTTGCGGTGTGCCGTATTGTCTTCAATCATTGTTTTGCCACGGCTGCTGCGGGCGCAGGCCTCGGCGGGCGGCCAACGGTTCGTTGTACAACCGGCAAAACGTTTTGCAGAATGCGTGCCTGCGCCGCCGCGACCGGATGCAACCGATCAGCCTGAAAATTATCCAGATCCTCTGCGATACCGTCGAGTAGAAAGGGCACAAGTGCAAGCCGCCGTCGCGCGGCTAAAGCGGCGAAGACATTCTGAAAGTCACTGGTGTACTCGATCCCGTAGTTTGGTGGTATCCGAATACCCACAAGAATCACCCTGCCACCAGTGCGCTCGATGGCATCAATCATGCCCTCCAAATTGCGGCGCATGATCGCAACCGGTAAGCCTCGCAGACCGTCGTTGGCGCCCAGTGCAAGTACAACCGTGCCGGGCTTGTGTCGATTCAGATCCGTTTGGATGCGTGCCAATCCTCCTGCCGTTGTCTCGCCTGAGATGCTGGCGTTGATCACACGGATGCCGTCGCTTGCAAGACGCTTTTCCATGAGCGACACCCAACCCTGTTCAGGTTTGATGCCATAAGCTGCAGATAGGCTGTCGCCATAGACCATCACTACGGCTGTCGCCGAAGCGGTATTTGATGCAAGTGCCGGGAACGACACATAATGAAGTGATGTCAAAAGCAGCACTAGCCAAAGGAAGCAGCTACACCACGGGTGCGACGCGCGCCGATAATCGGGCAATAATGATTCTGCTCCTGTCAATGCAGCCATAAAGTCGTGATTCATCCTCGTAAATATGCAGGTAGTCTAGAACGTATCACCCGCGCCCTATCAAACCGGATCCAATGCCTTAATCAATAAAGCTTCAATACAATTTCTTCCGAGCTTATTCATGAATGCAACTAACGCCCTTTCTCGCCCAACAAATCTAGCGGATTTGAAAGCCGCGCCCGCCGAATACGCTTCGGTTACGCACGCTGGAACCTCAACGCAGGAGCCCGCCGAATTGCTGATCGACGACGCGGAAATTATCCGAGTCACGAATATCACCAAGCGGGTGGCAACGTCAGATGGTGTGCTAACGATCGTAAATAACGCTAATTTTAGCGTGCTGCGGGGCGAAGCGGTCGCCGTCGTCGGGGCGTCGGGATCGGGCAAGTCGACATTGCTCGGCCTCATGGCTGGCCTCGACACTCCCACGGAAGGTGATATCGCCATCAAGGGCGAAAGTTTGTTCAGGCTTGACGAAGACGGTCGAGCCAAGTTAAGAGGGCGTTTAGTTGGTTTTGTATTCCAGTCGTTTCAACTGTTGCCCTCACTCACGGCACTGGAAAACGTCATGCTAC
>JBEILF010000083.1:0-10596 GCA_040379385.1 Burkholderiales bacterium
CCAGAGGCAACCTCCTTCTAAGCAACCGGCGACCCATGAAATATTCAGGCTAGAGCTCCCGTAACCTTGTTTCCTTCAAACTCTCAACTCACTCGTGCCACCCCTCGAACGGACCAAAATCCATGACTGCGACCCCACCCGCAACCACCCCGGAATGCCGCGCTCTGGTATTGTTTGGCGCAACAGGTGATCTTGCCAAACGTATGTTGTGGCCTTCACTTTATGCACTCGACACCGATGGCCTATTGCCGAAAGTGTTTCAGTTAATCGGTGCAGCGACTTCAAAACAAACAGTTGATGAATTCCGGCAGAAAGTACGCGATGCCATTTGCACATCCGCAAATGCAAGCCTGTTTGATGAAGCCAAGTTTGCGGCGTTCGCCGCGCGCATTTGTTACGTAACTGTTGATATTCAGACCACAGGCGGGTTGGATTCGGTAAAACGTGCATTGAGCCCCGGCGATGGTGGCGTGATGTATTACCTCTCCACTGGCCCCCAACTGTTTGGTCCGATTTGCCTGGCTTTACGTGACGCTGGGCTAATCGACCGGTACTCACGTATCACCATCGAAAAACCGATTGGCACCAATTCCAGAACCGCTCATGAGGTCAATGAAGCCATCGGTGCAGCATTTGAAGAGAATCAAGTGTTTCGCATCGACCACTACCTCGGCAAGGAGGCAGTACAAAACCTACTGGCACTACGATTCGCCAACGCGATCTTTGAGCCGTTGTGGAATGCCAACGCAATTGAACAGGTACAAATCACCGTGGCTGAAGCGGTCGGCGTTGAGGGGCGATGGGGGTTCTACGACAGCACTGGCGCGCTGCGCGACATGGTACAAAGCCACATGCTGCAACTGTTGTGCTTGGTTGCGATGGAGCCGCCGGCGGGGTTCACCCCGTCCGCTGTGCGCAATGAAAAGGTAAAGGTGTTGTGGTCGCTGCACCCGATAACCGCTGCCGATGTTGAGTCTCACACGGTGCGCGGCCAATACGCGGGCGGCTATAGCGCCGGGCAGGCAGCAGTTGGTTACCTTGACGAAAAAGGTGCGGCGACGACCAGTGATACTGAGACCTTCGTTGCGCTGAAGGTTGGTATCGACAATTGGCGCTGGGCAGGTGTGCCTTTTTACATACGCACCGGCAAACGGCTGGCCAAGCGCTGTAGCGAGATCATGATCCAGTTCAAACCCGCACCATTCAACATCTTTGCCGATATTGGTGCCAACCTGTCGCCGAACGCGCTACTTATCCAATTGCAGCCCGAGGAAATGATCACGCTCACCCTCATGCACAAAAAGCCGGGCATGAATGAAGTCAAACTTGCACAAGTCCCGCTCAATTTGTCGGTTGGCGAAACGTTCGGCCATTCCCGCCGCCGTATTGCCTATGAACGTATGCTGCTGGATGTACTGCGCAACAACTCAGCACTGTTTGTGCGGCGTGATGAGGTCGAAGCGGCATGGAAGTGGATCGACGGCATCATCGACGGCTGGAAAAGCACCGGCTACGCAGTAAAGCCCTATACTGCCGGCAGTTGGGGCCCTAGCGCCGCCATCGCTTTGACGGAGCGCAACGGCCACTCTTGGCACGAGTAACAAATCACGCTTCACGTATCAATCCGCTAGTCGGTAGTGCCTTCGGGTGAGGCAATGCTGGTAGTGCGCCAGGCAGCACCCTGACACGGGTGAAGGCTCGGTATCACGCTACCATCGCGCCGGTGAAGGCGGCCTCGTGTGGGAGATCGGCTCCGGCGAGTTTGGATGCCGCAATGATAACGGCACATTCAACGCCGAACGTTTTCGTACCAACGCTGCGTCCGATCAAGTGAAAATGATCAGATCAAACTCTCACAAGGTACTAACACCGGGCACGGTGGAATAGTCCCCGTTTGAAGTGACGCCAGAAATCGCCAAGGCGCGCGCGGGGTGCCGCTCAGTGCTTTCCGGTCAAACATGCGGCCTTCTCAACGCCGCGTGAGTTACTACACTTCTTGGTGCAGTTAGGTGAGTTATCCGGCGGCTCAACAACAATAATGGGGAAAGAGCCCGCGCCCTCGGTTGGCAAACTTAACCACCGATGCCGACTGAAGGCCCGCTGATGAAGTCGATACAGGTAGGGCACCCGAGTATCCGCGAGTAAACCTCACGTCTGCTCTGCGCTAATGTGCAATCGATCACCCAACTGGTAGCCGTTGTGTCCTCTCGTCTGCGCAGAAATGCCTATCGAAGTAAAGGTGGGCTACCCTCCCGGTTGATGCAAAAACGCATAGTCACAATGAATTTTGTATGATTGGCATGGTTAGATTTATCTGGGGTAACTCCGGCGCGGCAAAATGCTTAGGTGAAGTATTAACGTTGAGGTCAGGCTAGGATGAGGCAATATAAGATTCCCGCCGTTTATATGCGCGGCGGCACCAGCAAAGGGATATTTTTAAAAGCAGAAGATTTACCTGCTGACAGCTATAAGCGCGACCTCATTTTACTTAGGGCATTGGGAAGCCCCGACCCCTACGGCAACCAGCTCGATGGGCTGGGCGACGCCAACTCGACCACCAACCGGGTAGTGTTGGTCTCAAAATCGTACCGCAGCGACTGCGATGTAGACTTCATTTGCGGCCAGGTGGGTATCGACACGCCGACAATTGATTGGTCGGGCAACTTCGCCAATCTAGCGGCGGCCGTTGGCCCGTTCGCCATCAGCGAGGATCTGTGTGATGCGCCGGCCGAAGGCATCGCAACGGTGCGTATGTGGCAGGCAGGAATCGGGAAAAAAATCGTTGCGTACGTGCCTATGCACGGTGGCGAGGTGGTGGAGGAAGGCGATTTTGTTGACGACGGCGTTGCCTTTTCTGCGGCACAAATTCGTATGGAGTTCCTCGATCCTGCTGCGGAGGATCTCACCGCGCCAGAGAATCTTTCGCATGTGGGATTGTTTCCTACCGGCAATGCACGCGATTTGCTTAACATCTCCCCCGGAGAGACCATCGAAGTAACGATGGTTGACGCCGGCAATCCCACGGTGTTGGTACTCGCCGAAGCATTGGGCCTCACGGCTACTGAAACCAAGGAAGCAATAAACAACAATACCGCGCTGCTCGCTCGAATTGAACTGATCCGCGCCGCCGCCGCCGTGGCGATGGGTATCGCCAAATCACCAGAGGAAGCGACTGCACTGCACCCGCAGCGCCCCAAACTCGCATTTATCGCCGAGCCAACTAGTTACTTGGCGTCAAACGGCTGCACGATCACAGCCGACCGTATCGACGTACTTGCGCGCATGGTCACAATGCAAACACTGCATCATGCCCTCCCCGGCTCCTGCGCCATTGCACTCGCTGTAGCCTCAGCCTTTGCGGGCACCCTAGTGCACCGAATTGTTGGCTCCCGCGGCCCGCTAAAACCAGTGAGAATTGGCCATACATCAGGCATCTTGGCAATCAGCGCCGAGGCCAGCGACAGCATTGGCGGATGGCGCATCACCAAAGCCGTAATGAGTCGAAGCGCGAGGCGTTTGATGGCAGGATGGGTTTACGTGCCCGCGAAAATTCCCTAACGTCTCGCCTCCCCGTGTAAACCAACGCGGCGCTGCCACGTTAAGTAAACACTGTGGCAGCGATACCCATCAAACAATTGGGTCGCCGTTGTAAAACCACAAAGCAGGCCACAAAAAACTCGTGAGTGAGTTTAGCGTCAGAAGTGCTCTAGCAGGACTCTCTTTTATAAAGGAAAATCGGAAATGAAACTGATCAACACATCAAAGCTCTTGGTTGTATTGGCAATTGGCACCCTCGGCGCGCCAGTGATCGTTAACGCCCAGACACCAGCGCCAGCTGCCCCGTCAGCAAAAGCGGCACCAGCAGCTGCACCGGCCGCACCTGCCAAAGTCGATGCACCGGCAAAAGCGGACAAAGCACCTGCCAAAGCTGACGCAGCACCCGCTGATAAGCCAAAGAAAGCCAAGAAAAAAGCTAAAAAAGCTAAAAAAGACGCAACACCAGCTAAATAATTTAGCGTCTAAACCGTTACACCGTTGGAAACAAAAAGAGCGCGTGGCGCTCTTTTTGTTTTGTGCGGCTGAAGACGTTACTTCAGCGCCTTAAAACGTACCCGCTTCGGCCGCGCGGCTTCCTCACCCAGGCGGCGCTTCTTGTCGGCTTCGTATTCATTGTAGTTGCCGTTGTAGAACACCCACTGCGAATCCCCTTCGCAGGCAAGGATATGTGTCGCCAAGCGGTCTAGGAACCAGCGATCATGGGAGATAACCATGACGGTGCCAGCAAACTCTTGCAGTGCGTCTTCCAGTGCGCGTAGCGTCTCAACGTCCAAGTCGTTGGATGGCTCATCCAGCAGCAAAACATTGCCGCCCTTGAGCAGCGTGATCGCCAAGTGTAGACGACCGCGCTCTCCACCGGACAGTTTCCCGACCAATTTCTGCTGATCGCCACCCTTGAAGTTAAAGCGACCGATGTAGGCACGCGACTGCATTTCGAATTTCCCGACTTGCAGAATATCGGAGCCACCGGATACTGCCTCCCATACGTTCTTTTCGCCCTCGAGCGCATCACGCGACTGGTCAACAAACGCCAGATTGACCGTCGGGCCGATCTTAATCTCTCCGGAATCCGGTCTCTCGCTACCTCGAATCAACTTAAACAACGTCGATTTTCCCGCGCCGTTCGGACCGATCACGCCGACAATCGCGCCTGGTGGAATCTTCATCGACAGGTTGTCGATCAACACCCGATCGCCGAATGACTTGGTCACGTTGGTGAATTCAATCACCTCATTGCCCAGACGCTCTGCCACAGGGATAAAGATCTCACTGGTCTCATTACGACGTTGGTACTCGTAACTTGATAACTCCTCAAATCGTGTCATACGGGCTTTGGATTTAGCCTGCCGCCCTTTCGGGTTCTGCCGCACCCACTCAAGTTCTTTCTTCAGGTTACGCTGGCGCGCCGACTCCGACGATTCTTCCTTCTGTAGACGATCAGTCTTCTGATCCAGCCAACTTGAGTAGTTACCCTTCCAAGGAATGCCCGATCCACGGTCAAGTTCCAAAATCCATTCAGCGGCGTTGTCCAGAAAGTACCGATCATGTGTAACCGCGACCACCGTGCCGGGGAAACGGGCAAGGAATTGTTCAAGCCAATCAACGCTTTCCGCGTCAAGGTGGTTGGTCGGCTCATCCAGCAGCAACATGTCAGGCTTGGACAGCAGCAGTTGGCATAGCGCCACGCGACGCTTCTCACCCCCGGACAATTTACCCACCACCGCGTCCCACGGTGGGATTCGTAATGCATCAGCGGCAATTTCCATCTGCGCTTCGGATGAGTCGCCATCGCCTGCCGCAATGATTGCCTCCAACTTAGCCTGCTCTTCCGCCAACGCGTCGAAGTCGGCACCTTCTTCGGCGTAGGCTACGTACACCTCATCGAGTCGCTTCTTCGCCGCCAGCACGCCGCCCAAGCCTGCCTCGACCGCCTCACGCACCGTCTGCTCGGGATTCATCAGCGGCTCCTGCATCAGGTAACCGATCTTGATGCCCGGCATGGGGACTGCTTCGCCCTCAATGTCTTTGTCCACGCCCGCCATGATTTTGAGCAGGGTCGATTTTCCCGCCCCGTTTAAGCCAAGTACACCTATTTTTGCGCCGGGGAAAAACGAGAGCGAGATGTCTTTAAGGATTTGGCGCTTCGGCGGAACAATCTTGCCGACGCGATTCATCGTGTAAACGTACTGTGCCATTTGCCGCTTCCCATCAATTGTTTCAGTAAGGCGCTATTTTGCCAGTCGCAGACGCGCTGCGCCCACGGCGGTTGAAAGGTCGCATCCACCACCCCTACGAACAACACCGACAAACCCGCCACCTGCTGGGCGATTCCAAGCAAAAACGGCTGAAAACGCCCGCCAGATGGCGACACCACAAGCTATCGCCAAAGTCATCGGCTTGGCTAATAATCGGGGCGTGCCAAGCAAATCCGATAAGCCAAGCCCCACGCCGAGGCCAGTTGCTCCGATAAACGAGCAGATCGCCACGCTTGAACTCGAGTGCAAATACCGGATGGTGAAAATCCGACAGGCCGGACACATGCGCGATGTGCTCCAGCTTGGAATGCTCGATATTCGCGGCGAGGTGGCGTCGCACCAAAACGAAATACGCGGGTTACGACAGCTGCAAGTTGCCTGCGAAAATCGCATGCGTGAGTTGATGGGCTCTCATATGCTGGAACTGCGCGGCATGCGTGACCTGCAACTATTGGTCCAGATGCGCAGCCATTTCCAGCATCGAGAGTGGGTGTACTTGAAAGGCAGCTTCCCGATGATGTTCCGCGAAGCTGACTCTGAAGCGGAGCGCATCGAGCGACGTCTTGAGCGTGAAGTCGAGCAACAGAGTCGTCGCCAACGGGGCAAATAGACGGTGCACCGAACGGTTTCTCCCGCTTCCGCAGACCTCTATCGGCTTGGTTTGATTGACGCCATGGCCGCCATTACCGAGGGGCGCTTCGCCGCGCATGATTATGTCGAAAGCTGTATTCAGCGCACCATATCGACCGAGGAGCGTGTCGGTGCATTTGCCCACTTCAACCCCGACCGTATACGCGCCCAGCTGAGGACGCAAACCAGCGCATCTGGTCGGCTCGCCAATATGCCAATCGGCGTCAAGGACATCATGGCCACAAATGGTGTTCCAACCGAGATGGGCTCAGCCGCGCTTATTGGTCCGTTTAGCGGCTACATCCCGCATACCTCGGCCAAAGTTGTTGACAAACTCGACGGCGAGTCAGCCATCATGTTTGGCAAGACAGTTACCACCGAGTTTGCCTGGCGCAAGCCCGGTAAGACGCGTAACCCTTGGCAGCTGGACCACACGCCGGGCGGTTCGTCGAGCGGCTCGGCGGCAGCAGTGGCTGCAGGTTGTGTGCCCGCAGCGCTTGGCACACAGACGTTTGGCTCAGTCATTCGGCCAGCGGCCTTTTGCGGGGTGGTTGGCTTCAAACCCAGCTTTGGCGCAATCCCCCGCACTGGCATCTACCCGTTATCACACAGCCTCGACCACGTTGGTGTCTTCACCCGTTCGGTTGCCGACGCGGTGTTACTCAGCGCTTGTTTGTGGACGGAGGACCGAACCATTGACGACAACAAAGCTAACCCGGTACCGCCCGTACTAAGCGATTGGCAACCAGTAGCGGAGTGGCAGCCACGACAAATTGCGCTCCTGCATACCTCACGATGGGACAGGGCGGACGCGGCGCAACAACAATTGATCAAAGACACAGCCGCGCTACTCGCCGAAGGGGGTGCCAACGTCACCCTACTAGAACTTCCCGCAGGGTTTGATGCCGTTTGGGATATCGCATCGACAATATGCGACGTGGAAGGGGCGCAGGTAAACCGGCCTTTCCTGAACGACAATCCGCCGCGCGTCAGCCGTCCTATGTTGGATTTGATCAATCGCGGGATCGCGCATTCGGCCCCAGATTACCAGCGTGCAAAGGCGGCGCAACAGTCACTCATGCTTCAGTTTCACGAGTTGCTGGCACCCTTTGATGCCGCATTGACCGCACCCTCATGCGGCGAAGCGCCCGCCGGGCTCGCTGACACCGGAGACGCAGTATTCTGTATTCCATTCAGCGTGCTGGGCGGCCCTGCCATCACATTGCCTGCCGCGATGTCGGCTAGCAATCTGCCACTCGGCATCCAACTGGTTCACCGCTG
This sequence comes from Burkholderiales bacterium, assembly GCA_040379385.1. GTDB lineage: Bacteria > Pseudomonadota > Gammaproteobacteria > Burkholderiales > Usitatibacteraceae > UKL13-2. Next base: position 7,725 of record JBEILF010000083.1, read on the forward strand.
GGGAGACGATCAACGCCTAATCGATGCCGCGCGCTGGATCGAACAGCGCCTCGCGCGTCCGCAGAGGTTTCCGTTGCAGCCTTGACCGACGGACGCTACGCTTGCAAAGCTGCGGCGCTAGCCTGAATACTTCATGGGTCGCCAGTTGCTTAGAAGGACGTTGCCTCTGGGTGATTGGCAAACCAATTAGGCTCGTTTCTCTCTTGCTGTGGATGTGGGCCGCACGCATATCTCGGGCGGTTGGACGGCGATTTTCCGCCTTGCTGCCGAAGCATAGCCCGCTATGCTGTGGTCGGTCAGGCAAAAAATCGCTCGCCTGTTCACCTACTCGCCCGCTGTCGAACCCGCCCGCATGAAATGTTCAGGCTAGGTACCAAGTAGAAACTTTCGAACTACCGCAATCGAATTTGCATCTTGAAACATCGGCGCATGTCCGGTTTCGGCAAAAGTGACGCCGGTTACATTTGGTCTGGCACACATCTGGTCAAAAGTCGACGCTAACAACAGGTCGGACTCCGCGCCACGCGTCAGCAGTACCGGGCACTGCACCGCATCCCAGAATTCCGACAGATCAACATCCTCAATCGGCTGCTGGCGGAAGCTATCGCCGATTGCGGGGTCATAACGAAATTGCCACATGCCGGAACTTGTCTTTTTGATCAATGGAAGGGTCAAGGTGTACCACTGCTGATCGGTGAGCGGGCCAAAGGGACTCACCGAGCGCACGGCTTGTACGACATCATCCACACTGTCAAATGGTGGGCTCGCGCCAACGTACATACCAATACGCGCCAGCGACTCCTTGGGAATGAACGAGCCCACGTCATTGAGCACCATACGTGTGATCGGGGTGTTCGGCTGCGCGGCGAGCAACATGCCAATAATGCCGCCCATTGATGTCCCCAGCCAATGTACCGACTTCTGTCCGGTCTTGGCGATTACTCGCACCATGTCTGAGACATATTGTGGGTAGGTGTAGTCGGCTTTGTTAGCCAACCAGTCTGACTCACCCCGTCCCACAACGTCTGGACATAGCACGCGATAACGGTCGGCCAACGCTTCTGCCATCACATCGAAGTCACGTCCGCATCTTGTCAGTCCGTGGACACATATCAGCACATTCGGGTTCGCGACGTCGCCCCATTCTGTGACGTGCACACGATGACCACCGGCGGGCGACTGACACGCAATGAAATTATCACGCAAGCCCGGTCTCCTGGGGATCAGTGCTACTGGCAATACCTGCTGCACGCTCGGCAGCCTTCAACGTATTGCCCAGCAACATCGTGATCGTCATCGGACCGACACCGCCAGGCACGGGGGTAATGGCTGAGGCGGCCAAAAGTGCTTCCGCATAGTCGACATCACCACAAAGTTTGTCGTCGGGCAGGCGATTAATACCAACGTCAATCACCACTGCGCCCGGTTTGATCCAACTGCCTTTGATAAAATTTGGCCGACCGACCGCTGCCACCAAAATATCGGCAGTGCGACAAAACGCCGGCAGATCCTGCGTCTTGGAGTGACAGACGGTTACCGTCGCGCCCGCCTTTAGCAACAGCATGGCCTGCGGTTTACCGACAATGTTTGAACGACCAACAATGACCGCGTGTTTGCCCTCGACGCATATACCCTCGTACTCAAGCATCTTCATCACGCCATAAGGAGTACACGGTGGGTAAGGACTTTCATCGATCACCAAGGCACCCATATTCGCGTAGTGAAATCCGTCAACGTCTTTTTCTACGGAGATGGCCTCGATTACTGCACGATCATCCAACCCTTTTGGCAACGGCAGCTGCACCAAGATGCCGTGAATGTTGGGGTTGGCATTGAGTTGCTCGACGAACGCCGTCAGAGCAGCCTGTGTAGTTGCTGCGGGAAGGGAATGTACTTCCGAGTACATACCGATAGACTCACAAGCTTTGACCTTGTTACGCACGTAAACTTGGGAAGCGGCGTCATCGCCCACAATCATAACTGCCAACCCTGGCCGAATGCCTTGAGAAATCAGACGATCTACACGCAGCTTGTATTCGGAACGAAAATAATCCGAGATCATCTTGCCATTAATAATTTTTGCTGTCATGTTATGAATGAGAGTTGTTGTGAAGGGGTGATCAACAAATCGATTGATACGTCATGCCCTGAAACCGGAACCTCCTCGACTAACTGGCAATCAAATGCTAGCGCAACCAGCAGAGCTTCGGGTCGCCTTGCAGGCAACAAGCGATCATAGTATCCCTTGCCGTAACCAAGGCGATGGCCGCGACGGTCGAAGGCCACACCGGGAACCAGCAAAAGGTCAACGATATCGAGCGGCGCGACGGCGCAAGAGGCTAGCGGTTCACGAATGCCCCACTTGCCCGCCACCAACTCCGACTCCCCGGCGACCCGATGTAGAGAGAGCACACCCGCATCCTTTGATGACTGATGCTTGACCATCCTCGGCAACACGACAAGTTTGCCTTGGTTCAACGCTTGCAAAAAAATCGCGTAAGTATCTATCTCGGTACCGAAATTCATGTAAGTCAGCACGCTTCCGGCTTCAACAAAAGCGGGTAACGCCAATAGACGCGCAACGCAACACGCCGCATCTTCGGCGCGGCGGCCTGCAGGTAACACATCGCGCCGACGCAGGACGTCCTCACGCAATCGAGCCTTTGCCGCTATGAGTTCGAGATCTGGCGTGGTATCCAGTATGTTGTTTGGAATGTTGATCGACATTGTCTAATTCTATTCCTAGCCGCACCGTGCAAGGTTGGCAAGCTGACTTTAGCCATCGACACGTCCGGCGATGGTATCGGCCAGTAATTGCCACACACGAATATCAAAAAATTTTGTGGCAAGCCCTGAAGGCGACGGCAACACA